>JAYVPA010000027.1:0-2687 GCA_043757615.1 Sphingobacteriales bacterium
AGCCATTGACTTAAACAGATATTTAGGCAAATGGTATCAGATTGCAGCCTTACCTCAATTATTCTCCTACAATACCAAATGTGTAACTGCAGAATACAGCCTGAATGCAGACGGCTCTGTGAAAGTAGTAAATAAACAAGTTACACAAGACGGTACTCTTCAGGAAATTGTCGGCAAAGCAACTGTGGAACCAAACTCCGGAAACGCAAAATTGCGTGTAGGTTTTTTCGGACAGCAACCCTCTTCTTCCAACTATTGGATTGTAGAAATTGCAGATGATTATTCTTACGCTGTTGTTTCCGACCCTACTAAAACTACCTGGTGGATTTTGAGTCGTACTCCACAAATGGATGCAACCTTAGTACAACAAATTAAAAATCGTTGGGCAACATACGGTATTAATATGTCGTTAGTACAAAATACGGTTCAAGATTGTCAATAATATAATACATAAAATATACGATTAAGGAGCGTCTGTAAATAGATGCTTTTTTTTCTAAACTCAATATATGAAGTTCGCATTTGATAAATAGATTTTCTATTTTTAGTCTGTGATTTATCTCGATTACAATGCTACCACACCTGTTGACGAAGAAGTATTGCAGGAAATGATGCCTTATTTTTCTGTAAAGTTTGGTAATGCAGCCAGCAGTACACATATAGTTGGTGCGCAGGCAAAAGATGCGGTAGAAAATGCGCGTATACAAATTGCAAAGGCGATTAATTGTGATGCACAGGAAATCATTTTCACTTCAGGTTCTACAGAAGCTATTAATCTTGCAATAAAAGGAGTTTATAATTTATATCAGACAAAAGGCAACCATATCGTCACTGTTGAAACAGAACACAAAGCAGTTTTAGATACCTGTAAGTTTTTAGAAAAAAAAGGTGCGGAAGTTACTTATCTGAAAGTAGATGAAAACGGATTGATAGATTTGCAGGAATTAAAAAAAGCAATCACAGGTAAAACTATTTTAGTAGCGGTGATGTATGCAAATAATGAAACAGGTGTTATACAAGATATAAATGCCATTTCAAAAATAGTGCGTGATAAGAATTCAATTTTCTTTTGCGATGCAACACAAGCTATAGGAAAGATTAACGTAGATATACAAAATGATGGAATTGATTTGATGTGTATATCTGCACATAAATTTTACGGTCCGAAAGGAATAGGCGCATTATATGTTCGGAGAAAAAGCCCGCGTGTAGGTTTAGAACCTCTGATACACGGCGGTGGTCACGAGCGTGGCTTACGTAGCGGCACACTGAACACGCCAAGTATTGTGGGACTTGGAAAAGCCTGTGAGTTGACTTCTATTAATGATGAAATAAAAAACCTGAGAGATTATTTTGAGAACACTTTACTTCAGCAATTAAATAATTCTATAATTATTAATGGACGGAACTCAAACAGATTACCAAATACTTCGAACATTACTTTTCCGTTCAAAGCAGTAGATTTTATTCGTCATACAAAAAGTAAATTAGCTATTGCAACCGGTTCTGCATGTACGTCTGCAGAAAATGCACCATCCCATGTATTAACTGCCATGCATTTATCTAAAGAGCAGGCAGAAAAATCAATCCGCTTTAGTTTAGGAAAATATACTACAAAAGAAGAAATTAATGATGTTATAAAAATGATTGAATCATTAGCTGTTAATCATTAAAACGAACTATTTTTTTCTAAGATATTTTTCCGTTTGTAACTCTAAATATTTCCAGCTGATGGTTAAAGTATCACCCTTAACGGATAAATAATATTGTGCCGGTCGCTCGTCATTAAATTGTATCATGTCCATCTGGTTGTCTGTAAATAAAATACAGTTGCCGCTGCGTGGCAATGCATTCACTTTAGAGTGCACTTCCATAAATGTATTATCACTGTTTAACTCCAACTCAATATTATCAGAGGTACTTCCCGGTGTGGAAACACCATGTCGCACACCACAACAATCAGTTTCTATCCATGTCCAGCTGCCAAAGATATTTTTAGGTGTAACATGTTTAACCGGCTCTACCCATTCTCCGTCCTTTTTAGGCTTTAGTAATTTGGGAGTTTTTGGCGGTTTGGCAATTGAAATTAATGCTGTACTGAAAATAAGCGTTGTTAAAAAAATCTTTTTCATCTATCTATTAAATTTTTTAGTTTAAAATTATAAAATTTACATCAGACAATAAATACTTAAGCAAATATATTGCCAAAAATGTCAGAATTACAAAAAATACGTATTGATAAGTGGCTTTGGTCGGTCAGAATGTACAAAACAAGGACATTGGCAACTGAAGCCTGTGCCGCAGGAAAGATAAAAATAGAAGACGAATCAGTAAAGGCTTCTTACTTATTAAAAGTGGGACAGATTATAAATATCAGCAAACAAGGCGAAAAATGGACCTTAAAATCGGTAAAACTGATTGAAAAACGTGTAGGTGCAGTTTTGGCTGCTGAATGTTATGAAGACCTGACACCACCTGAAGAAAAAAATAAATTATTGTTTCCTGCTACATTTTATGAAGTACGTGATAAAGGAACCGGCAGACCTACAAAAAGAAACAGGCGGGAAATTGATAAATTTAAAGACAATGACGAGTAACTTTATCAGCTAAAAACTTTAAAATTTATTTTTAACATCTCTTTAAGTAATAATAATAAATCTAAAGAGGACAAAATATCGTATTTAATG
>JAYVPA010000028.1:0-2673 GCA_043757615.1 Sphingobacteriales bacterium
GAGCATTTGTAAGTTTTATTTCTATTGCTGCTGCCGGTTTTAATCCTTTTACCAGTATCAAGTCTGTTTCTGCTCCGTGATGAGTTCGGTAGTAGAACAAACGAAAATTTTCAGGTAAGATTTGAGAAATTTGTTCAATCACAAACCCCTCCCATGAATTTCCAGCCCCCGGATGTCCATATAATTCATTTGCCCCATCAATATTAAGCAATGCATGAAGAATCCCGCTATCTCTTATATACACTTTAGGAGATTTAACAATTCTCTTACGAGTATTTACAAACCAGGGCGCCAGCCGCCTTACAAGAAAAGCGCCTTCCATATAATCAAGATATCGCCTGACGGTTGGGGCTGTAACGCCAAGAGAATTGGCAAAAGTATTTGCATTCCATATTCCGCCATTGTAATGCGCAAGCATCTGCCAGAAATTTTGTATTGTTGAAGGCGTTAGCTCAACATGAAATAAATTTGCAAGTTCTGTTTGAATATAGCTTTTCAAAAATGCCCTTCGCCAGCTCATCGAAACAGTTAAATTATCTGCTAATAAGGATGGCGGGAAGCCGCCTTTTAACCAAAGATTTTCTTGACTGGATGGTTTGGGTGTTGCTTCTAGAAGATTAAATGGAGATAGTTCCAAATAGGCAATACGACCTGCCAGGGATTCAGATACACCTTTTACAAGCGATTGTGTTGCAGAACCAAGCAAAAGAAATCTTCCAGGTTTTCGTTTACTATCAATTGCCGGTCTTAATTCCCTAAAAAGCTTGGGAATTACCTGTATTTCATCAATGATAACAAGTTTATCTATATACCTATCAAGAAAAGACTGTATGTCATCAAGTTTTCTGAGGTCTTGAGTATTTTCGAGGTCAAGATAGATAGAATTATTTTTATGCAATCCTGCAATTTGTTTAGCAAGTGTAGTTTTGCCAACCTGTCTGGGACCAAGCAAAACAGCAGCGGGGTTATACTTTAGAAGTTTAATTAATTCTTTTGCTTTATATCTTTTTATCATAAAACAAATATATAAATTAACCGTGAAAATCGAAAGTCATATTTTCGATTTTCACGGTTGGAATAATTTAACATAAACTGCATAAAACAGCTATGCGTAGCCCCGGGCAATCTGGGGCAGATTTTATGTGTTGATAAATGCTCAACTCTGCGAAGATTTTCCCCGACTCTGCGGCGGGAACAAAAATCACGTGAATTTAATATTAACTGTTCCTGTTTACAGCTAAGGTAAGCAGGCGAGCCGAAATAGAGAGTTTTTTTAATCATCGTTAGTAATTAAACCAAGTTCCTTTGCCTTTTTCTTATCCCAACATCCATTTGGAAATACCCAGTAAGGAACAACTATTTTGCCAAGTTTGTCAGTAAAAACTTTTATGCAGTTATCTCTGTAAAATGCATTACCGTATTTTTCAGTTTCAGTTTGTGCTTTAAGTTCAGGATTATTGAAAATGTTTTTGGCATCGGTTTCATTAAAAGTAATTTCATCAGATTGAGTATGTTTTTGAAACATGAAATAACTTTGTGGTTGACTTGGATTAATGTCTTTTACAATATGAAGATGATTTGATATCTCTTTAAAGTTTTTCCAATCAATTGCTCTAATTTCCTCTTGCGATAATGCTCTATCCGGTAAATAAACCAAATCACTTTTGGCGATTGTGAATGCTAAATCGTATTTGTTAATATCCGGGTTATTAATTAATTCAGAATATTTAATCTTATTAGGTTTCAATAGATTAATAATATTAACTGCTTCTAAGAATTTTAGAATTTTTATTTCTCTCGTAATTACAATATTTACTTTATCGTTCTTTTCAATAACCTTATAACCAAATATATCGAGTTTCTTTACTATTTCATGTAACTTTTTCGAATCATTAGATTTCTTTGCAAACTTAAGTTCTTCTACTAAATTCTCAATCTCACCATTACCCTTTTTAGGCATGAAAATATAAGCCATAAACGTATCTGAGGCATTGACATATTTCCTCGGTTTGATTTCGAATAAATCTGATACCCAGGCTAATTGGCGTACTTTCTTAATGGGAATTGGAGTTTTAGAAAGAAAAATTGGGTTTGCAAAATAATCACCAAAACTGTTATTTCTTTCTTTCCATATCTGCTTAAGTATTTCTTTTACCGCATTTGTTGTTTTCGGTTTTGCGTATTTAATTTTATCAAACATATTAGTTGTAAAATTATTCAGCTCAATCCATTCAAACTCATTTTCACCTTTCTTTATTCTCACCTCATATATGGAATTGCTATAAAGCTTAGTAGCTTTTATTACAGATTTCTTTGCATCGCTCTCTTTTTTATCTAGTTTCTCTGCATTTACTTTTTCAAGTTTTTTGTTTATGTAATTTAATCTGTATGAAGCAAGTCTTTTAATACGTGGATCAGAAATTCCAGTTTTATCGTTAAGTATTTTTGCATCATTTAAATTCATTTCCAAACCTAAAGGGCGGGCAGAAGCATTTTTTTTAGCAAATACAGTCAACCATTCAAGCGGTTTGTTTTCTTTATGATTAAATAATATTTTTCTCTCTTCAATATGTTTGAGTATTTTCTTTTGCAGAATTGATATGCTGTTCTCGTCTGTTTTTTTCTCTATTTTGACATTTAGTATCAGGTTATCAAACATTTCGAAAACTGGAA
>JAYVPA010000029.1:0-34567 GCA_043757615.1 Sphingobacteriales bacterium
CCATTTGTCAAAATTAAAATCAGAAAATGTAACAGCACTTATCTGAGCAGCTTTTGCTGTAGTTACAGGTTGAGTCTTTTTTAATTTAGATGATTTCGCCACTTAAAAGATCTATTTTATATTTTTTACAGTACTTAAATGATGACCGACATGGTACACCGTAAAAAATAATAATTCACGCATCGTCATTTTACCAATCAGCGGATGAGGTACTAAATAAGTATCGAGATCCTCTTCTGACCATTTATCTATTGCTTTTAATAAACTGTCGCATGAGTTATTCCAGAATCTGTTTACCAAACTGCGCATGGGTACCAAACTGAATTTTGGCTGAAATGCCAAACTCGCTTTTGCACCGGCACTTAATTTCTGATGATATTTCCACACCACTTCATCATAATTCCAGTTTGGACGATTGTTGGTTTTGTATAATTGTTTCAATACCATTTTTGGCATATTCATACTCAAAGCAGTAATATTATTTGAAATGGTCAAATGATCTACATTTTGCGCAATGCTCCACTTTCCGTCCATGCTTTTTTTGAAGATTGCATCATCTATTGTTTTTACATAAGCATTCAACTCTTCAAAGATTTCCACTAATGCATTTTTGATATCGACTTTTGAGTTCATTTTTGTTATCATTGTGGTGTAAAATAAGTGGAAACTTTTCATACATACAACTACTTTGTGCAAGTAATTTTGCCGCTGGCTTTACCTAAAGCATATACCTATGCAGTGCCGGCGCATCTGGAAGCGCAAATACAAACAGGTGTGCGTGCGGAAGTCCAGTTTGGCAGGCAGAAATTATACACAGCCATTATTCATTCTGTTACAAAAGAACCACCAACAGGATATATACCGAAAGAAATTTTGTCGGTGGTGGATGAACAGCCGATTGTAACGCAGACGCAGTTGGATTTCTGGCAATGGATAGCCGCCTATTATATGTGCACAACCGGCGATGTGATGCAGGCGGCTTTACCTGCGTATTTCAAACTGGATTCAGAAACCTTTTTTGTGAAAAATCCTGATAATGAAACTGATATTTTAGACCTGCCCGATGATGAATACATGATTGCCGAAGCGTTGAATCACCAAGAAGAGATTTCGCTGAAAGATATTTTTGATATTCTGCAAAAGAAAACGGTGAGTAAACCGGTAAAAAGTTTATTGGGGAAACAAATCATGTATGTAAAAGAAACTTTGGGTGAAAAATATAAGCCAAAAGTTGAAACGTTTGTAGAATTTGAATCAGAAATCAGGAGTAAGGAATCAGGAATGAAAAAAATATTTGACTTAGTTTCTAAGTTTCCAAAGCAGGAAAATTTATTATTAGCCTATTTAGAATTATCAAAAAAAGATAAATCGGTAAAACGTACTGAATTATTAAAGAAGGCTGGTGTTACATCAGATGTTTTAAAGTCGTTAATCAAGAAAGGCATTTTTATAACGGAAGAAAAAGCAGTTGACAGAATTTCAAAAAATGAAGTCGAAAACTTAAAAGAATATGAACTTTCTCCTGAACAAAAAACAGCATTAACAGAAATTCAACATCATTTTGAAGAAAAAGAAGTAGTGTTATTACATGGAATTACATCAAGCGGAAAGACATTATTGTATATTGATTTAATTAAAGAGCAACTTGCGAAAGGTAAACAGGTATTATATCTGTTGCCTGAAATTGCACTGACTGCACAGCTCGTCCAACGATTAGAAAAAATATTAGGCAATGTTGCAGTATATCATTCTAAATTCAACAATGCAGAACGTGTGGAAATATGGAATAAAGTTTTGAAGAATGAAACTAAACTTATTCTCGGTGCGCGTTCCTCCGTTTTTCTGCCGTTTCAGGATATTGGTTTAGTGATTATAGATGAAGAACACGATTCCTCTTACAAACAATACGATCCAGCACCGCGGTATCAATGCCGCGATGCCGCTGTTTATTTAGCGAAACAACACCATGCAAAAGTATTGCTCGGTTCTGCTACGCCAAGTATAGAAAGTTATGCAAATGCAAAAGCAGGTAAGTATGGCTTGGTAAAATTGATTACGCGTTATGGCGATGTGCAAACTCCTGAAATTGAATTTATCAGTTTAACGGAAGCAAATAAGAAAAAAGAAATTGTTACAGGAATCACTTATTTGCTGCGCGATGAAATACAAAAGACTTTAGATAAAAAGGAACAAGTTATTTTATTTCAGAATCGTCGCGGTTACGCACCATATTTAGCATGCGGAAATTGCAACTGGATTCCGCAATGCAAGAACTGCGATGTGAGTTTAACCTATCATAAATATACAAACGATTTGCGTTGTCATTATTGCGGTTACACGCAGCCCGTGATGCCTGCGTGCGGTGCATGTGGTTCGCCTGAAATGCAGCAGCGCGGATTGGGTACAGAACGTATTGAAGAAGATTTAAAAACGATGTTTCCTGCTGCAAATATTGGCAGAATGGATTATGATACTGTGAAATCCAAACACGGACATAATAAGATTATTGAAGCGTTTGAAGAAGGCGCATTTGATATTTTAGTAGGTACACAAATGGTGACTAAAGGCTTGGATTTTGGCAATGTAAGTCTGGTAGGCGTGCTGAATGCAGATTCCTTGTTATATTATCCTGATTTTCGTGCGATGGAACGTGCATACCAGTTATTACTGCAGGTAAGCGGCAGAGCTGGCAGGCGGGAAAAGCGCGGCAAGGTGATGATACAAATAGGAAACGTTCATCATGTCATTGCGAATTATATGCTGGAAAATAATTATGAAGATTTTTACCAGGCACAATTGCAGGAACGCAAGCAGTTTCATTATCCGCCATATTCGCGACTGATACAACTAACGATAAAACATAAAGATATTAAAACGACAATTGATGCTGCAAACAAAGTAGCGGATTATCTGAATGCAAAATACAGCGGCTGGGTTGTTGGACCGAATGCGCCGATTATTCAGAAAATCAATAATTATTACCTGCGTGATATCCTGGTAAAAGTTCCGATAAACTACAGGGAATTAAGCAGCATTAAAAACGATATCCAGCAAGCCATTAATGGTTTATACCAATTTCAGTCTTTCAAACAAATAAGAGTAGTAATTGATGTGGATTGTTATTAAATGACATGCTGAGCCTGTCGAAGCGTTACCGTCATTGCGAACGAAGTGAAGCAATCTGTTAATAAATTACTTATTTAATTTCATTTAATTCTACCCATAATTCAAACGGCATAGGATCATTTTTCTCTTTGTAAAGGTAAATGCTGCCTTTATTTTTAGGATTTGTGATAATAATCCCAAATTTATATTGCTCTTTAGTGTTTCTTTTTATTGAAGGATTAAACCAAATTGTGTCATGGTTTTGTGAGTATTTTCCTTTTATTTTTTGAACACCAAAACAAACCAATCTAAATATATAATCTTTATTTTTCTCAATTTTAGAGTTTCATTACAACTACCACCACCTTCTCGTGAAGCTATGAATTTATCTTTTGATTCAAATTTTTCAAAATCTATAATTCCTCTAGGTTTGATTACTATGGTCAGAAGCAAGACTGAAATAATAATAAAATTTAAAATTTTAGTTTTATCTTTGAATTTCTTTAAAGCTATTACAATTAAATTTTTAAACTGTAATATTGATATTATTATAAACACTAATACCAATATTAGAAATCCAAAAAATCCAAAATATTATTCATTGAGATATGATGTATTTACTATTACAAATAGCAATAATGTAATTAATAATAGTTTATTTATTTTCATCTTGCAGTATTTAATTTTTATTTCCCTTTTCCTTTCCACAAAATCATCACTGTGTAAATCAGGATTTTAATATCCATTAGTAAGGAAATATTTTCTATATAGAGCAAATCGTAGCGCATGCGTTGCAGCATTTCTTCTACAGTAGAAGCATAACCAAATTTCACCATACCTAAAGATGTGATGCCCGGTTTCACGCGCTGTAATAACTGGTACTGCGGTGCAGTCTGTGTAATTTGTTCTATAAAGTATGAGCGTTCGGGTCGCGGGCCTACAAGGCTCATATCGCCTTTAAATACATTCCATAATTGAGGTAACTCGTCTATCCTGTATTTGCGCATCATTTTACCAAACAGCGTAACACGCTCATCATTTTCTGTAGATAATTGCGGTTTTCCGTTCTCCGCATTTTCTATCATAGAACGGAATTTTACGATAGAAAATAATTTACCGTTCAGTCCGATTCTATCCTGTAAAAAAAATGCACTGCCTTTGGAAGATTGTTTTACTTTTAATGCAATAAATAATAAAAAAGGAGAAAGTATAATCAATCCAAGAAATGATAAAATAATATCAGCAATGCGCTTGGTGATTTTATCCCAAGGAGTCATTAATTCAGTAGGTATTTCTATCAACGGCGAACCAAAAATACTTTGTGTTTTAAATTTTCCGGAAAGAATATCCAATTCATCAGGCAGAATCTGCACTGTTTTTCCTTTGTTTAAAAAATAGATGATATAGTTTTCTGTCGTTTGTGTAGATGTATTTCCTAACGCAAGAATTACATCTTCAAAATCCAGATTTGGAGTATTTGTTTTAGGGTTAATATCATTGCCATTTAAAATAACTATATCTGCTATAGAATAAGGCAATTTAATTTTTGAATGTTGAATTTCCTGCTCTATATTTTCACAGTTTTCTTTTGTGCCAATCAGTAAAGTGGGAATGGAAATCTTTCCATTGCCGATTTGTATTTTTATAAAACTTAAAATACTTAAACGAAAAAAAACAGTGATAAAAAAATGCAATAACAAAAATCCAAAAAATAAGAAGTAATAATCTTTATATCCTCTGATAATATCATTCAGCATCAAACTGAAAAACAGGATGATGCCGCCGATGAAAGATTGCAGAACTGTTTTATAAATTTCTACCAGACGTGATTTCTTTAATAAGCTGGTGTAAGTGTTGTAAAAAAAATAATAGGCAATCCAGAAAAGCGGTATCAGAATCAGTCCGTATGCGAATTTTTTATCGTGCAGTAATTCCAAAATAGAAACTGGAATTTTCTCTACATAGATTTTACGGAAAATAAAAAAACAAAACCACGACAATAAAGCCGCTGCATAATCCGCCATTAAGTAGAGAATAATACCTTTGTTCGCATTCTTGCGCATACGGCAAAAATACAAATTAAGGTTGAAGATTATTAGTGATTAATGAAAAGTATTAAGCAATTTGATTCTATGGATCCTAACTCCTGGTGGCTGGTTTCTAATCAAATCAATGTTCTATAGCGTACCAAATACCAAAGAAGTGCATAACGCTGCCTGTCAATACAAACATATGCCATACAGCATGATGATAAGTGAATTTTTTCCAGGCGTAAAAAATTACACCAAGCAAATATGCCAGACCGCCCAGCGCCATAAACATTAATACTTTATTTGGCGTAAACATCATAATGGTATTTACTTCAAATAAACCCATACAACCCATAACCACATAAATAATCGTAGAGACGGTGTCATATCTGCCGGTCAGGAATATTTTTTTTATCGTACCTATCACAACAATACTCCATAAAATAACAATAAACCACATAATTTTCTCAAACGGTATTCGTTGTAATAATAAGGCAGTGTAAGTGCCTGCAATCAGGTAATAAATGCTGATGTGGTCGGCAACGCGCAAAATATATTTTGATTTTTCATGCATGATCGCATGATAGATGGTAGAACTTGCATATACGGCAACCAATCCGATGGAAAAGAAAATCAGACCAATCAGTTTGTAGTTAGCTTCATAGTGTGATGCTTTAACAAATAATAGTGGAATTAGGGTAGCAAATGTTATAAAACCTATACCATGTGTGACAGCGTTTGCGATTTCTTTTTTTATTTCAATTTTCATATGTATATTTCAAATGCTTTTATTTTCAAGCCATTTATAATTTATAAGCTAATTATTTATTCTATTGGTTTTATGTTTTTGATTTGGACAGAATTAAAGTTATATATAAATGACGAAAAAATCTACAAAAAAGTATAAAATACCTATTATCATATCTTTAATAGTAGGTATCTTTTTTGTGTCATGTTATCCCTTGTCAACCGGCGCCATCAGGTGGCGCATTAAATGGGATAAGAAATTAATAGCTAATAAAAAAGCCTTTTTAAAGGACACTGTCTTTGTTTCAGAAACGCAGCCAAATATTATACTGATTGTAGCCGATGATTTGGGCTTGAATGATGTAAGCTGTTACGGCAATTCAAAAGTACAGACACCGAATATTGATGCGCTCGCAAAAGAAGGTGTTCGGTGTACGCAAGGATATGTGTCTTCACCAGTTTGTGCGCCGTCGCGCTGCGGCATCCTTACAGGTCGTTATCAGCAGCGCTGCGGTTTTGAAACGCAGCAAATGGAGTTTTATCCAACAAACCTGATTGAATACCTGACCGGAAAATATTTCTCTCAGCGTGATAGTTCCTGGGTGGTTGCAACCAAACCGCATTATCCGCGTGAGTGGGAAATTGTAAAACAGGGTATTCCGCCAACAGAAATCACCATAGCAGAATTATTAAAAAAATATAATTACAAAACAGGTATTATTGGCAAATGGCATTTAGGAAATAATCCTGATTTGAATATTCCGAATAAACGTGGTTTTGATTATCAGTATGGTTGCTATGGGGCATTCACTTTGTACGCAGAAAATGAAGTAGATGCAAATATAGTTAATTATAAACGGGAAACTTTTGAAGCAAAATATCAGTGGCAGATGGCTCGTAAGGATAATGCGATGATTTATGAAAATAATAAAAAAATCAGACACGAACATCAGTATATAACCGATGCCATTCGCGACCGATCGATTCAGTTTATTCAGAATAATAAAGACAGGCCATTCTTTTTATATATTCCGTTTACAGCACCACATGAGCCTTATCAGGCACAATTGGATTTGTATTCAAAGGAATTTGAGAATACAAATAATGTTGGAAAGGCAGTCTACAATGCGATTATAAAATCCATGGATAATGCAATAGGCGCGATACAGCAGAAAATAACTGAATTGAATCTGGATGATAATACGGTTGTAATTTTTTTAAGCGATAACGGACCTGCGACTTATACGAAGATAGCAACGAGCGCGCCGTTAAAAGGAGGTAAACTGACAGAATTTGAGGGCGGCATAAGAGTGCCTTTTATTTTTAAATGGAAAAATCATTTACCGGGAAATACTACGTATGACAAACCACTTATGTCGCTGGATATTTTTTCTACTATCGCGTCGATATGTAATATTGCATTGCCAACTGACAGGGTTTATGATGGTATAAATGCGATGCCATTTTTAACCAAGCAAGATGCAGGCACACCACATGAAAAAATGTACTGGCGAGCGGACCACATACATGCAATTATTAAAGGAGATTATAAGCTGATTTTCAGTTCCCGTGATAAATGGTATGAATTGTATAATCTTAAAACAGACATCGGGGAGAAAAATAATTTGTATTTATTAATGCCTGCAAAAGCAAAAGAACTGAGTAACGATTTGCAGGAATGGGAAAAAACATTGCCAGCAAAGCCAATGTGGCCCCGTATCATGGATCATCGCTTTACTATTGATGGCAAACAATACTTATTTCCTTCTTAATACTGTCCTGTCATGTTGAACAAAGTGAAACATTTTATAAATACTATTGGAAAATTTCTTGTCTCTGGATTACTTTCACTTGCACTTTCATCATGCAATCATCCGGCAGTTGTACAAGACGGAATGGTGCTAATCAATGCAGGAAAGTTTGAAATGGGAGGCGATAACGAATCAGCACAATCCGATGAATTTCCAAAACATAAAGTTACATTGAATTCATTTAGGATAGATGAAACAGAAGTAACGAACGCAGAATTTAAAAAATTTGTGGAAGCCACCAATTATATTACAACAGCCGAAAAAGATTTTGATTATACAGATGAAAAGGGAAATACAATTCACCAGAAGGCCGGTTCGTTGGTCTTTAAAAAATTAAATAAAGGTGATGAAGCAAACCCCGATACTTGGTGGCAATTTACCGAAGGTGCAAACTGGAAACATCCGCAAGGACCAACTTCAGGTATAGAAGGAAAAAATAATTATCCTGTTGTGCAGGTTTCCTGGTATGATGCAGCAGCTTATTGCAAATGGAGTGGTAAACGATTGCCGACAGAAGCAGAATGGGAATTTGCAGCACGTGGTGGATTAGTAAATAATATTTATCCATGGGGAAATGAGAAAGCAACTGAAGGGAAACAAAAATGTAATATATGGAATGGAAATTTTCCTTTCGAAAATACGTTAACAGATAAGTATGAAAATAGCGCACCTGTGAAATCATTTCTCCCAAATCAATATGGTTTATACGATATGTCCGGGAACGTTTGGGAATGGTGTTATGATACATACGATGCAGATTATTATAATTTTTGTAAAGCGAGAAATTTTACAAATGGGAATAGTTTATTAGATTTACATGAATCTATTCGGGCAGATTTGGTAATAGAAAAAGTGATGCGCGGTGGTTCGTTTTTATGTAATGACAGTTATTGTTCAGGATTCAGAGTATCAGCGAGGATGAAATCAACAGCAGAGACAAGCCTGGAGCATACAGGTTTTCGTTGTGTAAAAGATGTAAAATAAACATGTGTAAAATTTTAATCATATTATTTATACTTCCATTGTTTGCAGTCGCAGCACAAGCTGATACCATGTCATTTCCAAGGGCGAAAGCGAAAATATTTAAATCAGGCAACAGGCCGCGTTTGGAGTTTGGGGGACAGGTCGGCGCAAACCTAAACTATTTCAGATACAGAAACGGTGTGCAGCGCGATGTGTCTGCAGGTTACCAGCTTGGTTTTTTTTTCAGGGTAACGCGTCAGAAAGCATTTGTACAATTTGAGTTTAATTTTCTGCGTTCTAAAGTTTTTCTGAAGCATGGAGTATTCAGCAATGAGTTTGGAAATAATATTCCGTTTGATGAACTGAAACTAACCTATCATATGATTGGAATCCCGTTTATTTTTGGTGCGTATGCTGTCAAAAAACCAATATATAAACTAAGGTTTTATACAGGAATTGAAGCAGAGTTTATTGCAAAAACAAAGGCAACGATTACACAAAATAACAATGAAGTCTACCGCTTAAGAGGTAAAGAGAAACGTGAAATTTTCAGACCGGCTCAATTTAGTTATCAGTTAGGAACAGGTATGGATATTGCCATGTTCATTTTAGATATCAAATATAGTGTTGGATTTCGCAGCCTTTTTAAAGAAAATTATCGTACACAAACACATTTATTTCAGTTTACTGTGGGAGCAATTTTTTAATTTGTTTTTTTACTTACTACTTACTACTTTTAGCTCCTTACTTTTTATCATGTCAGATTATATATTTACTTACGGCACTTTACGTTCAGACCAAGGTCACCCTATGGCAAATTTTTTAACAGAAAATGCTACTCTAATCGGACTTGCATTACTTCCTAAGGCAAGATTATATCGCATAGACTGGTATCCCGCATTGATAGAAACAGAAAATTCTGCGGATGAAGTGACTGGTGATCTTTATAAATTAAATGATGACTCTGCCTGGAAAAAAATTGACGAATATGAAGGAATCGGAATCGGTGAACCGCCATACGAATATAGAAGGTCAAGAGTAAGAATCAGAACAGAAAAAGAAGAACTGGAAAGTTGGGTTTATTTTTACAATATTCCGCTTCCGGAAGCTGCAGAATTAATAGAATCCGGGGATTTCTTAAATCCATAATAATTAAAAACTAAATGATGTTGTTTTACGTTTATATAGAAGTATGCGAATCTTAGTTTTAATAATTGGAATAACATTGTTTGTATTTATACAGGCGCAGGATTCTTTATCCGTAAAAAATAAAGTTATCAACACGCAAAGTATTTTATTGGTCAATACTTCTACCCAAAAACAGGATTCGACGCAATATAAAACTCCAAAATATAAACAAGGTTTCTTTTGTAATTTTGAAGATTGTTTGAATCGCAAAAAAGTACCCATAGATTTTAGTCTGGGAAAAAGTAAGTATTGATTTATGCAAGACCGCGCTGTACTGGACATAACAATAGATCTGGAAGATTTCTTCCAGTCTGAAATTCCTCAGATTATTGATAACGTAAACGGAGATGAGCAAGCAAAATGGGGTATGATGAATGTTCAGCAAATGCTGGAACACTTAGTGTTTCCATTAAACTTTGCCATAACTGAGTTTCCGATAACATTGGTAACACCGGAAGAAAAGTTACCTCGTCAGCGGGAGTTTTTAATAAGCATTTATGGAATGCCTCAGAATTTTAAAACACCTTTTTTACCCGCAGATAAAACAGTTCCATTAATTCATTTGGATGTTGAAGATTCAAAAAAATTATTAAAAGATACGATCAGGAAATTTTTAGAAATTATCAATGCACCGGATTTTGTCACTAAACTACATCCGGTTTTTGGACAACTGGATAAACAGCAATGGCTGATGTTTCAGTTCAAACATTTCAGTCATCATTTTTCACAGTTCGGATTATTATAATTTCTATTTTCGTTCTTTGCGCCTTGCGAGAAATAATCAGGGTAAAATCAAAATAGAACTGCCCATCTTTATAAATTCAAACAGTTCATCTATTTCTGAATTAGTCAATCCAATACAACCCCAAGTCCAGTCACTTCTTTCATATTTAGTTTCATTAAAACCATTTGGTAATCCGTGTATCTTAATATCACCGCCTGCCCTTTTATTTTGTGCTGCAGCATATTTTACATCACTTTTATTCGGATAAGAAACATTCAGGTTTTTATGAAATTTACTCGCAGCACTTTTGGTGTCAATATAATATAAACCCTCTGGTGTTTTGAAATCACCTTCAAATTCCTTCTTGCCAATTGCATTTTTTCCTAAAGCAATCTGGTAAGTCTTTATCTTTTTTGATTTGGAAAACACAGTCAGTGTTCTTTCCGATTTTAGAACTACTAAGCTGTCAATAATACTGTTTACAGGCTGGTTTTTTATTCTTACCGGATTTCTTTCCTGTGAATTACAATATGTAAAAATAAATAAGCTATAAATAGTTATAAAAATGATGCGATACATAATCCACCATTACGTTAAAGTTTTAAATGTATTTTATGTACTTAAAAATCTTAATGTTTATTAACAAATAAAAATAAGTCATGACTCACAACTCATGACTTATTACTACTTTTACAGCATGACAACCTCGCCTGCTACCGTACAAGGTATTCTGAAAGCTAAAAAAGTTTTAGAAAACATAATTGAAACAACACCACTCAAAGAAAATGAACATTTGTCGGTTGCCTTCGGAGCAAAAGTATTTTTGAAAAGAGAAGACTTGCAGGTAGTTCGTTCGTATAAGATTCGAGGAGCATATAATTTTATGTCGCAACTAAATGCTGCGCAAAAGAAACAAGGCGTAGTATGTTCCAGCGCCGGAAACCACGCACAGGGATTTGCAATGTCCTGCAGTTTGCTGAAATTTAAAGGAACGGTTTTTATGCCGGTGACTACACCAAAACAAAAGGTGAATTCTGTCGCACACCTGGGCAAAAAATTTATTGAGATTGTATTGGTAGGAGATACCTATGATGATGCAAAACATGCAGCGCTCAAATTTGTACATAAGGAAAATAAAATATTTGTGTCGCCGTTCGATAACAGATTAATTATTGAAGGACAAGGAACCGTAGCGGTAGAAGTTTTAGAACAGATTGGAAAAAAGAAAATCGATTATTTATTCGTTCCGATTGGCGGTGGCGGTTTGGCTGCAGGTATCATCACGTACTTCAAACAGTTTTCACCAGCTACAAAAATCATAGGAGTGGAGCCCGAAGGCGCACCGGCCATGCTGGAATCCATGAAGAAAAATAAAGTCATTACCTTAGATAAGATTGACAGTTTTGTTGATGGCGCAGCAGTAAAACAAGTCGGCTACCAGACTTTGCCGATTTGTAAAAAAGGATTGGAAAATGTAGTGCTCGTGCCCGAAGGAAAAGTATGTACAAAGATTTTGGAACTTTATAATAATGATGCAATCGTGGTAGAACCTGCTGGTGTGTTGTCTATTGCAGCATTGGATTTTTACAAGAATGAAATCAAGGGGAAAACGGTGGTGTGTGTTATCAGCGGCGGAAATAATGATATTGAGCGTATGCCGGATATTAAGGAACGTTCATTGATTTATGAAGGACTGAAACACTATTTCATTATCAAGTTTCCGCAAAGAAGCGGTGCCTTGCGCATGTTTGTAAATAAGGTATTAGGCGATAATGACGACATTACGCTGTTCGAATATACCAAGAAAAACAGTAAGGAAAGCGGACCGGCGCTTGTTGGGATAGAACAAAAAAACAGGGCAGATTACGAAGCTTTACTGGTGCGTCTGAAAAAATACAAAGTGGATTATATCCCTATCCAGCAAAATCCGATGTTGTTTAATTTTTTGATATAACATCATTTCAAAGTAATTCAACGCAAATGTTTTGTGTAAGGCTAGCAAATGCGTGAAAAAACCTATTGATTTAGTTAATACTATGTATTAAGATTCATATCCTATGAATCTTAATTTGCTACTTTAAACCTCCATTTTCCACTTGTAAGGGTTGAAAATTACCAAATACTCATTATTTCCTACAGTACACTCAATTGCAAATAAATTCTTGCATGTATTAACTATTTTTCTTGTACAAGATTATGTATTATATACCTAAAATACAAAATTAATTGTATTGATAAACAGGAACTCATAAGGATTCTGAAAAATAGTTTAGAGTTCGGAAAGTTTTGGAACTAAAACTACAAACCATAAAATTGACACTATGAAATTATTTTTACACTATTGCTTTAAAAGAACAACCTATTTCTTTTTGATTTGTTTATTGTATTCATCTGTTAATGCACAAACCTTTTCCTGGGCACGAATGGAAACAGGAACTGGATTAGATGAAGGGGAATCTATTACTACTGATGCTTCCGGTAATGTATATACTATTGGAGAATTTGAAGGAAGAGCAGATTTTGACCCAGGTGCAGGTATCAGCAATTTAACATCATCCGGATTTACAGATATCTTCATTCAAAAAGTGAACGCATCTGGCAATTTGGTTTGGGCGAAGAAAGTTGGAGGAACAGAAAATGATTATGCTACAGCTGTTTGCGTAGATGCATCTGGTAATGTATATATTAGTGGAAGTTTTAAAGGAACTATAGACCTTGATCCTGGCGCAGGTGTTACAAATGTTGCGCTAAGTGGTGCTAATACAGGAGCATTTATATTAAAATTGAACTCAACAGGATCTTTTGTTTGGGGTAAATCCTTTGGCGGTTCAACAGGTGTTGTAAAGATAAATGATATGAATCTGAACGGAAGTGGTGATATTATTGCTGTAGGTGCATGTATTTCTTCAAATGATATGGATCCCAATGCAGGAACAGCAATTATGACAGCAACTTTTGAAGATGGTTTTATCCTTAATCTCTCGTCTGCTGGTAATTATGTATGGGCAAAACAATTAAAAGCAACTGGACCAACATCATCACCTTACTCTGAAGTCGATAGAATGGATATAGACCCCTCGGGAAATATAGTTATTACAGGTAGGCTTGATGATACAACAGACTTTAACCCTGGTGCGGGTGTAGCAAAATTTATTGGAGATGGATTCAATTATTTTGTAGCAAAATATTCTTCAACCGGTACATATATTTGGGCGGGTACTGTTACAGGCGTTATATGGTCTGGTGATATCGCTACAGATGCATTTGGAAATATTTTTGTTATTTCTGAAAGCACCGGTAGTGTAATAGATTTTGACATCACGGCCGGAATTAGTAATGTGTCACCACCAAACGGAAGTTTATGTATTCAGAAATTAAGTCCTTCAGGTAACTTATTATGGGCAAAAAATTGGGCTAGAGTAAGTAGTAGTTTTTGTATGTCACTTTGCATAGATGCTTCCTCGAATTTATATATATCGAGTTATTTTAGCGCAACAATAGATTTTAATCCGGCTGCAGCAATATTTAACTTAACACCTACCACTGCTTTACAGGGTTATGGCGACGATAATTTTATCTTAAAGATTGACAATAACGGTAATTTTATTACTGCATTAAAATATGGTTCTAATTGCGATGATAGGGTAAATGGAATGTATGTTGATCTATCAGGAAACATTTATTCTACAGGCTCATTTAAAGGTTATGGAAATTTTGACCCTGGTGCAGGTGTAACTAATTTAATTACAAATGGAAATACAGACATTTTTGTACAAAAACTAACCAATACAAATGCGTTAGCCTGGGTTTTTGGCATTGGCGGTAAAAACTATCAGGCAGTAAAAGCGGTTTCTAAAACAATGAAAAGTTATGTTTATGCCACAGGGTCTTTTGACGGATCCATACCTGTACCTAATACATCCAGTTCCAGTTCTTCATATGGTGGCAGCGATATAATAATAGATAAGATTGTTAATACGGGATCAATTAATCAATTAGCACATATGGGTGGAACAGGAGATGATGGTGGGTCTGCTATTATTTCAGATTCAGCTGATAATGTTTATGTTGCCGGATATTTTGAAAATACAGCAGGTTTTTTAGGACAAACTTTGACATCAGCAGGATCAAATGACATATTCATTGTAAAAATAAATTCTTTAGGAAAACGGATTTGGGCAAAACAAATTGGAGGTATTTCTACCGAGTTTGTAAATGGAATGACTTTAGATAAAAGTGGAAATCTATATTTAACTGGTTTTTTTCAAGGAACTTTAGACTTTAATCCGGGTGCAGCAGTGAATAATTTAACATCTGCAGGTAATTTAGATGCTTTTGTACTAAAATTAGATACAGCAGGAAATTTTATTTGGGTCAGGGATATTGGAGGTACAGCGGATGACATTGGACTTGATATTACTGTAGATGGATTAGGGAATGTTATTACTACAGGTTATTTTACAGGAACTGCAGATTTTAATCCATCTCTTTTTGGTACAAGTAATTTAACAAGTGTAGGTAATATTGATATGTTTGTACAGAAGCTAAATGCTTCAGGTAATTTTGTCTGGGCAAAATCTATAGGAAGTATTTCGGATGATTATGGTTCACAAGTAACAGTGGATTCCGTTAATAATCTAATAATTGCTGGTAATTACAGCGGTGTTGCAGATTTTGATCCGGGTGTTGGTACATTTAATCTTACACCTCCAAACAGCAATTTTGAAATGTTTTTATTACAACTTACTCCCACAGGTAATTTTTCGTGGGCAAAAAGTATAGGTGGCACCGGTGTAGACGATGTAAACGGTTTAAATATCGACAGGTTTGGAACACTTTATCTAACAGGAAGTTTTGAAGGAACCGCAGATTTTAATCCCAATCCTGCTAAAACATTTAATCTCACAAGTATTGGAGGAAGTGATGCCTTTATACTTTGTTACAATCCTACAAAAGATACTATATGGGCAAAGTCTATTGGTAGTTCAGGGTATGATGATGGAATTGGATTGACAGTTGATAATGCATTCGGTGTTTATACAATTGGTAATTTTTCTTCGACAGTTGATTTCAATCCGAATGCAGGAACATTTAATTTAACGTCATTAGGTAATCCTGACATTTATGCACTCAAGCTCGATCAGCCAATATTATTACCAATAGAACTTACTTCTTTCACGGCATACTGCGAACCGAATAGCATCCATCTTAGTTGGCAAACTGCATCCGAATCAAATAATGATTATTTTGAAATTGATCGCTCGGTAGATGCCATTAATTTCACAACTATTGGTGAAATAGATAGCCAGAATGGCAATTCTTCTAATATTCAAAATTATTACTTTGATGATAAAAATTTACTTAATGATGATACATATTATCGCTTGAAACAAGTAGATAAAAATGGTATATTTTCTTATTCAGATATCGTCCATCTTAAGTGTAATATTAAAAATGAAGAAAGTAGCAGCAGTATTAATATATATCCAAATCCAACTGTCGATAATTTAAATATTTTTATAAACACGCCAATAGAAAGTGATGCAATAATAAATGTATATGATATCTATGCTTCATTAGTTCTTCAAAAACAGATTTTAATACTAAAAGGCAATAATTTTTTTGACATTAATGTATCCAATGTTGCCGCAGGAACTTATGTTTTGGAAGTAGTTAGTAATAATACTCTTGTCCATAGAAATAAAATTATAAAACTTTAAAAATATTCTTTTATCTAAAGGTTTTAATTGCAAGAAATAAAAGAATATTTATTCCGCATAAAAATAGTATACATAAAATAAAGTATTACTTTTAAAATAATGAAAAGTAAAATCAGGATTGTCTTTCTTGTAAATCTATTGATTTGGATGCTTGTATTAAATATAAATGCAAGCAATGTTATTTCTAATACTTATCACATTACACATGCGCCATCTGAAAACACTACTTTAGATACTACCTTCTTTCATTTCAAAGTATACTTTGCATTTAAAAATAAGGATACTTTAAACATCGAAAAAGAATACGATAACTCATCATACAGGTTAAATAAATACGTTTTAGTTTTGGTTGATTACATAAATGAATTAGATACTTCTGTACAATTAAACTTTTATTCTAATAAAGATAATTATAATGAGTCAGGCGAATTGACTAAAATTTCAGGTAAAACAATTATTTTTCGTCCTTCAAAAATGATAGTATGTAATAAACAGTTCTTTACAATCACTTTATTGCCGAAAGAAACCATGCACGCTTGTTTGTTGTATCAACCTATTTCGTTTAAGGATTATTACTTTTCAAAAAATGCTAATGATTTATATTTATTTAAAAGTCGGTTTCATTTTCCGGTATTTGATAGTTGGATGATTAAACGGGATATTGGTTACAGTATCCAATATTTATTTTTACTGGGCATGATATTTATAATGGCCATATTTTACGTGCTGGCCTATATTTATATTGATGATAAAATTTATCTCTACTATTTTTATTATTTGCTGGTTACTTTTTTGCAAGTACTTTATATGTCGCAATATATATTGTCACGAAATCTGGCAATGTTTAATTTTATTGGCAACAGCGGTTTTGATGAAGCCACTAAAGGCCTGATGATTTTTTTTTACATGATTTTTTATAAACAGGTATTTGAGATTACTAAAAAGCAGAAAGCTGCCTTTTATTCAATACAATTGCTGAAGTATATTTCGTTGCTGTATGTGGCTGTTATTATAATTGCATATCTGTTTCCTGCCGGTTGGTATAATGAGCAAATCATTTACGGTTTTTATAGAATTCCTATTCTATTTTTGAGTATTAGTATGATGTTGTTTACATTTAGATTTAAAAAAATTACCTATTTTCAAAAGATAATTTTAGCAGGCAGCATTGTTTACTTGTTGTTTAATATTATTTCTACCATACAGAAGACAGACTTTTTGATTAATGATTTATGGGTTGAAGTTAATGCGCTGTATTTAGGTATTACTTTAGAACTAATTTTCTTTTCTGTAGCACTTATTATTCGTGTTAAGGACTCTTTTCTGGCATCTGAAGCATTGAAAGATAAATTAATTATTGAACTACAAAAAAATGAAGAATTTATAAAAAATGAAAATCAGATTTTAGAGTCAAAAGTAAAGGAACGTGTAATTGAAAATAAAAAACAAAATGAATTAATTGAAGAGCAAAAACGTCAAACTTTAATACAGAATTTTGAAAAAGAGAAAGCACAAATTCAGTTACAGGCTTTGGCATCACAAATGAACCCGCATTTTATTTTTAATTGTATGAATGCTATTCAAAAATCCATCCTGACGAATGAAATTGAAAAAGCTTCTGTCTTATTAACTGACTTTGCATCTTTAATAAGAATGGTGCTTCAGAATTCTACACAACCAAAGATTGCATTGTCAAATGAAATTGAAGTATTAGAACAGTATCTAAAACTCGAACAAAACAGGTTAGGAACATTTGAATATGCAATTGAAATAGACGAAAATATATTAACAGACTTTACAGATATACCAAACATGATGCTGCAGCCATTGCTGGAAAATGCTATCTGGCATGGT
This sequence comes from Sphingobacteriales bacterium, assembly GCA_043757615.1. GTDB lineage: Bacteria > Bacteroidota > Bacteroidia > Chitinophagales > JADIYW01 > JADJSS01. The sequence continues at coordinate 18,143 of JAYVPA010000029.1, forward strand.
TTCAGAGATATTAATTATAAAGGCAAAATTGAAATCTCATTTATTAAATTGGAAAACCTGATTCGTTGTACCATTGTAGATAATGGCATTGGCAGAACGAAAGCAGCAAGTTACCAGGCGATTTCAAATCAAAACAAATCACTTGCGATAAATATTATTAGAGATAGAATTGTACTTTTAAACGAAACCAATGTAAATAGAAATGGTCATTTTGAAATAATTGATTTATACAATGATCATGAAGAAACAAGTGGAACAAAAGTAATCATTGACTTACTTATTCAATAAAACGTAAGAATCATGATAAAAGTTTGTATAATCGACGATGAAGAAAGCAATAGAATAATTCTGGCACATTTCTTATCTCAATATCATAACGAAATTGAAATTATAGGACAAGCGGATAGAGTACGGTTTGGTGTAAAAATGATTAATGAATTGAAGCCGGATTTGATTTTTTTGGATATTGAAATGCCCGATGGGACCGGATTTGATTTGCTTAACCAAATACAAGAATATATACCTGAAATTATTTTTTATACAGCATATAATCAATTTGCCATAAGAGCTATTGATTGTAGCGCATTAGCCTATCTGCTGAAACCTATTACAAAAGAAGCATTAGAAAATGCTATTCAAAAAGCAAAGACTATAGTAAAAAATAAACAGCAACTAGAACAGTATCAGATTTTAAAGGATAATGTAAATAATCCAAACCTGTCAGCATTAAAGTTTGCCGTTTCTAACTCTGATGGAACACACATTATTTGTTTTGATAAGATAATTTGCTGTACGGCACATAGCAATTATACAGATATACATTTAGAGGATAATAAGAAAATAACAGTTTCTAAAACACTCAAAGAAATAGAAGTTTTATTGGAAAATCAACATCAATTTCTAAGGGTACACCAATCTAATATCGTTAACATAAATAAAATAGATAGAATTATTAAAGCAGATAATAATCTGTCTATTATTGTGCGTAATGGTCTGGAACTTGCAGTTTCACGAAGTAAAAAAGAAGAACTATTAGAAAAACTTCAGGTAAAATAAGTGTTTAATTAATTATTAAACCTATTTGCTTATAGCAAGAATTAAAACATTACTGTTTTAATCTGACTATATTAGCATCTCAATTTATTATCTATAATTAATTATAATGAAAGATTATTCTTCAGAATCATTAGCATTACATGAAAAGCTAAAAGGCAAAATTTCTATTTCTTTAAAAACAGATTTAAAAACAAAAAAGGATCTGACATTATGCTATTCTCCCGGCGTAGCTGAACCTGTCCGCCAGATTGCAAACGACGAAGAAAGAGTCTGGGACTTAACCATCAAAGGAAATATGGTGGCTATCGTTACCGATGGTTCTGCTATTTTGGGTCTGGGAAACTTAGGACCTGAAGCTGCTATTCCTGTGATGGAAGGAAAGGCAATGTTGTTCAAAAAGTTTGCCGGCGTCGATGCTTTCCCGATTTGTCTTGCCACTCAAAACACAGAAGAAATTATTCAGACCATCAGAAATATTGCGCCGGTGTTTGGCGGTATCAACCTGGAAGATATTTCGTCGCCGCGTTGTTTTGAAATTGAAGAACGCTTGCAGACACTCGGTATTCCTGTATTTCACGACGACCAGCACGGTACTGCAATTGTAGTGCTCGCGGGCATCATAAATGCCTGTAAATTATTAAATAAAAATATCAGTGAACTTAAAGTCGTCATCAATGGTGCAGGCGCAGCAGGTTTAGCCATTTCAAAATTATTGATGTGCCACGAAATTGATAAAACAGTTTGTACACCTGTTCAGCAGATCGTGATGTGTGATACAAAAGGAATCATACATAAAGATCGTTCAGACTTAAATGATTTCAAAAGAGAAATCTTAAAATACACGAATCCGCATAATACAAAAGGAACCTTAAAGACAGCATTAAAAAACGCGGATGTTTTTATTGGTGTAAGTATGGCAAATCAGCTGACAACAGAAGATGTGATGACTATGAATAAAGCGCCGATTATTTTTCCGTTGGCAAATCCGATTCCTGAAATTTCACCTGATAAAGCATACAAAGGTGGCGCAGGTGTGGTGGGTACAGGTCGAAGTGATGTGCCCAATCAGATAAATAACGTATTGGCATTTCCGGGAATTTTCAGAGGTGCTTTGGATATTCGTGCACGACGTATCACGCCGCGCATGAAAGTAGCTGCTGCGTATGCTATTGCTAATTGTGTTACTGACTTAAGTCGCGATAATATTATACCATCCACCTTAGATATGAATGTGGCTAAAAATGTGGCACAAGCTGTAAAAGATGCTTACATAGAAGATATGAAAAATATGGAATCGCCTAAACACGCATTGTAATACCTGAATTAATTTTTTTATTTTTGAAGGATACAATGTTTCTTCAGTGATTTATTTAATAAGGTGTACAGAAGTTTATTTCCCTTTTTACTCAGCATCATATTTTTCTTTTCGTTTGCCTCCTGCAAAGGACAAGATGGTGATTGTGCAGAAGAAAACTTCTGGAAACAAGAAGATTATCTCGCTAGTATAACGCTTTCTGGTATAACAATCTCTAATATTACTGATATCTATGACAGAACTTGTGCATTAGCAGACAAATCATTAGCAGCATTTGAGTATTGCAAGAAAAATAAAATGGATACGAATTTTTGTTTGCTGCAGGATTTGAAAATTCACTCAGGTAAATACCGCTTTTTTGTTTGGGATTTTAAAAAGAATGAAATCGTTGATTCTGCAATGGTCAGTCACGGATGTGGAGTAAATCCATGGAGCAAAACAGACTCTAAAGAATGTCCTGAATTCAGCAATGATAATGGAAGCCAATGCAGTTCTCTTGGAAAATATAAGATTGGAAAAAGAGCTTACAGTCAGTGGGGAATTCATGTGAATTATACTTTGTATGGATTGGAAAATACAAACAGCAATGCCTTATTAAGAATAGTTGTTTTGCATTCTTGGGATAATGTTCCGGAAAAGGAAGTTTATCCTGAAGGCACACCTGAAGGTCATGGATGTCCTGCTGTAAGTAATAAATTTTATGAAGCGCCTGGATAAAAAATTGCAAGTAGTAAAACAACCTGTTTTATTATGGCTTTATAGCGAAGAATAAACGAAGCGTCTTTCTATCCAGTTTTTTTGAGCTTGTTTTGTAAGAAATGTCCATGCAAGGATACGACTTGTTTTATTACCTTGGCTCATTGGAATTGTTTTTATAACTGTTGCATTTATTTTCTCTAATGTCTTGTAAGCACTTTTAAGAGTAGCTTCTTTAGATATCAGGGAAGTAAACCAAAAACAGGAATCAGCATATTGCTTACTTTCTAAAATCATCTTTTGTATAAATGCCGCTTCGCCGCCATCGCACCATAATTCATTATGTTGTCCCCCAAAATTAAGTGCTGGTATAGATGTTTTTTTATGGGTAAGATTTTTCAGTTTGCGCATCGTTCCTGCTTGTGCTTCTGCCGCAGACGCATGAAAAGGCGGATTGCAGATCGTGATATCAAATTGTTCGTTTGTCTTTATAATTCCTGTAAAAATATCATTAGGATTTGTTTGTAATCTTACTTCTATCTGCCCTTTTAATGCAGCATTTGATGTTATTATTTTAGAAGCAATTTCTATAGATACAACATTAATATCACTACCAACAAACGACCAGCCATATTCCTGATGACCAATAACCGGATATACGCAATTGGCACCAACACCTATATCCAGGCATTTTACATTGCTGCCTGTCGGAATAATTCCGTTATTATTTTCTGCTAATAAATCTGCGATGTAATGAATATAATCTGCTCTTCCGGGAATTGGAGGACATAAATATCCGGCAGGAATTTTCCAGTATTCTATCTTATAATAATATTTTAAAAGTGCTTTGTTTAGCGTCTTAACCGCATCTGCATTAAAGAAATCTATAGACGTGTCACCAAATTTATTGATGATTACAAACGGAGATAATGCAGCACAATGTTTTACAAGCGTTTTAAAATCATAACGCACGCGGTGTTTGTTGCGCGGATGCAATAGTTGTTTTTCAACTGCCGGTTCTTTCCTTTCAGGATGCATAATAGATAGATTTTATATTGCAATCAAAAGTAAAAGTTAATAAAAAATGCCGTCCCGTTTACACAAGACGACATTTTTTTTATTTTGTCAGACTGAGCCTGTCGAGGTCTGTCAGGCTGAGCTTGTCGAAGTCTGTCAGGCTGAGCTTGTCGAAGCCTATCTTCCCGCAGGTTTTCTATACCATTTATTCTTTGGCTTCTGTGGAGCGTTACTTTTTGGTTTCGGTCCTGCAAATTTAGGATGGTGCGGTTCTTTTAATTCCACTACAGCATTTGCAATCGGATACGGATGATCGACTCTTACAGGGATTTGTTTTCCGATTAATTTCTGGATATCGCGCAGCAATAATTTTTCTTCTGTATCGCAAAAAGAAAATGAAATACCTGAATTTCCTGCACGTCCTGTACGTCCAATCCTGTGAACATAGGTTTCAGGAACTTCCGGCAATTCAAAATTAATTACATGCGTCAAATCATCCACATCAATACCACGCGCAGCTATATCAGTAGCTACGAGCACACGTATTGTTTTGTTTTTAAAACTCTGCAATGCCGCTTGTCGCGCGTTTTGTGATTTGTTTCCGTGGATGGCAGCTGCTTTTATATTTGCAGTAGATAATACTTTTACCACTTTATCGGCACCATGTTTTGTGCGTGTAAAAACCAATGCACTTCGTACTTCTTTATCTTTCAATAAATGCACTAACAAGTTATTTTTATCTTTTTTTTCTGCAAAGAAAATAGACTGGTCAATCGTATTTGCGGTAGACGAAACCGGAGTAACTTCCACTTTTGCAGGATTCGTTAAAATAGAATTCGCTAAACTCTGAATTTCATTCGGCATCGTTGCAGAGAAAAATAAGGTTTGTCGTTGTACCGGTAATTTTGCAATGACTTTTTTTACATCATTCACAAAACCCATATCAAGCATTCTGTCTGCTTCATCCAGTACAAATATTTTGATGGAACGTAAATCCACATAACCCTGATTCATCAAGTCTAATAATCGTCCCGGTGTGGCAACGATGATATCAGAACCCTGGTTCAACGCCATCACTTGCGCGTGTTGTGACACACCGCCGAAGATAACACTGCGCTTCAATGGAATATGTCTGCCATATGCAGCAAAACTTTCCATAATTTGTATCGCTAATTCGCGGGTAGGAGTTAAGATAAGTGCTTTTGGTGCTTTTGTTTTTTTACCGACTATTAAGTCTTCTGCCAATAATTGCAGCATAGGAATGGCGAAGGCCGCCGTTTTTCCAGTACCTGTTTGCGCACAACCTAATAAATCTCTTTTTTGTAAAACTATAGGAATTGCTTGTTCCTGAATGGGTGTCGGTGTTGTATAACCTTCTGTGTGGAGCGCCTTTAAGATGGGCTCAATTAAATTTAAATCTTTAAATAACATTGTTTTAATAAGTAAGAATGTATTGAATATGTGTAATACAAGCAGTTTATAATAGCCACGTGCAAGATTAAAAAAACGGAGAAGTTTATTTTTAAACCGACATATTCATGTGGCAAGTAAAAAACAAATTATCGGGTGTTTGGGTTTATTATACCGGTAATGAGTTAACTAATTGATGCAAAGATACATAATAAAAGGCAGTAAACCTATTGGTATGTTAAAAATACACACAGATATAAATATTTGTGGTATCTTAATTTAATTATCACAACTAATTTTTAAATTATGAAAAAAATATTCGTTTCTATTGCTGCACTTTTGTGTACTGCGCTTTTGATTTTTATTTCTTGTGAAAAAGAAAAAGAAAAAAAGAATATATGCCCTATTGTGGAAGCCAGTTCTGTACCAGCGACAATAATATCTGTGTTTTCAGAAAAATACCCTAATGAAAAGGTTACTACCTGGTTTAACAAGGATAATGTTGGTTATTGTGCTTACTTTATTTCAGGCAATATAAAGAAGTTGGCAAAGTTTTCTAATGATGGCACTTTTATTAGTGAAGAAACAGAAGGCAATCATGAGGATAATGGTATTGATAATGCAGATGATAGTACGGATAATGATGGTATTGATAATGCAGATGATGATACGGATAATGAGCATGAGGGTTGCGATTGTGACATAGATTAATATTTACTCTCTGCTCTGTGAGTTGTGTTTATTTTTTATACATTAGAACTATGAAAGCGTTAGTTATCACCCCGAAAAGTGACAATGAATATAAGTTCTTGTCAAACCTACTCACTAAACTTGGTGTAGGAATATCTTCTCTATCTAAAGAGGAATTGGAAGATTTAGGTCTTGCTAAAATGATGCATAATGTTGACAAGACTAAAAAAGCATGTCGCTCAGAAATAATGAAAAAGCTTAACTCATAATGAAAGTTGAGTTTCTAAAGAAGTTTTCAAAAGATCTGGATGTAGTCGACCAAAAGTCAGTTAAATTAAATGCTATAAAAATTATAGAATTGATGGAGTCTGTCAATTCGTTGGAAGAAATTCCGAATACAAAGAAACTCAAAGGTCATAAGTCTGCATATAGAATAAGGGTAGGAGACTATCGATTAGGTTTTTTCTTTTAAAATGCAACAATCTTAATTGCTAGATTTGTTCACAGAAGAGACATCTACAAAGTTTTCCCTTAAACCCCAAGCTTATATTTATAGCTCACGACGTCAGACAGACTACACTCAGCGAGACTTTGGTTTAAAACCAATCTTTATTGGATGAACGTTGAGATTAAAATCCGTTCAGAGACCAGCAGAATTAGCATACACGAATGTTCTTGTGGAACAATCGCTGAGATAGATGTTCGTGCTATTTTGTCAAAAGTGTTGTGTCCTGTTTAATTGTCGTTTCCTTATATATGCTGTCGTAACTGAATTTTATATTTGCATTTTGTTCTTGCATTTGTTTTTGAGAGTTTCTCATGTCAAATAGTTCATTGTTTGCACTTGTCCTCTCATATAGTTCCCAAGTGAAAATGAAGTGATAAGAAGAACTGTAAGAGTTGAAAATACTCCAATAAGTTGTCTAGTTGTTAAATTTAAAAGTGCTGTCCATAATTTTTTAAACGAAACATTGTCGAGTTGAATGGTTTCAGATTTAATTCGCTCGATTTCGTTGTCCCTTGCTTCAATTGACTCTATTAGTCTTTCTGAGGAAGTAAGTTGGTCATCATATTTTTTTATCAACTCGTTGTAACCTGGAACTAAGTCGTTCCATTCTTTAAGCAGTTCATTATATTTCTGTTCATAATCTTTTTCTTTAATGATTTGTTTCTGTTGTGCTATTTTGGAATACTGACGAATAAAGTCAATGTATGAATTGATTAATTGTCTTGCTGTATCTTTCCCTTCTGCTAAAACTTTAGATTTTTCAGAAGTTACATAGGTATCAAAACGAGTTTGGCTTACTTGTAACCATTGCGTTGAGCCTAAAGGAAAAATTTCTCGCAGGTCATTTTCAGTTCGGTCTTTCCAAGCTTTTGGATTAAATCCGAATGTGTCAATATCTACAAGTCGCTGTTGGAGAATTTGAATTGCTTGGTCTGGCGGTATTTTTAAATTCATTTGTCAGTTTTTGTATTTAATTATGTCAACCTTCTCCACCAACGGTCATATTTCCCAGCGGGTTGTGTTCAGCAATGTAATCCTTTTCAATTTTTTTGCATTCTCTACGTATACCTTCAAAAACTATATTCTGCTTTACTTCCATATGATACTTTTGAATGAATTTTGATTTAAATAAATGTGCTTCATCACTAAAAGCACCTCTGATATGTTGTTCAAATCTTTCTCTCGGGTCTGCTGCAATGCCCACATAAAAAATAAATAATTCACACTCTAAGGTATAGACATAACAATACTCCTCATCAGCTACTCTTTCGCCTTCATTTATTTGCAATATCTCCAATTCCCTTTCATACAATGACATTTCGGTAGCATTTATCTCATACTCCAAAGAAATAACTTCATCAGATTTAGCTACCAATTTTTGCCCTTCAATTAATAATGAAATTACTCTTTCTTGTGTTTTTTGAATTTCAGCAGCTTTTTCATTCAAAAATTTACTGAGATGTTTCATATCAAAATACCAACGAGTTTTATATCCAGCATTTGAAAAGAAATCTTGTTTTAAGTAATAAATTTCTTTCCATAGGTTATGTATTTTCAAATTCCATTTTTGATAGTCTTTTAAAAATAATTTTACGATATTTTTATCAATACAATAATCAACATAATGACACCACATGTCCGTCTGGTCAGGGTGGTCTCGTAAAGGAGATAATACTTTTTTTGTAAGCTTTACTCTAAACGAAATACACTTCTTATAAACTTCAATTGCCCTATCATGAATGAATGGTGGCGGACAATGTTTTCCATATTCAATTAGCATATCATTAGTTCTATAATTCTCCATTAAATCAGTAATTCTTTTGAAATCAGGATATAGTTCGCACCACGCTTTTTTATATTCACTAAATATTCTTGACCCTTCACTACTTGGTAATTCTTTGATTACGGAATCCTCCATTATATCGTAAATGGATTTAAAAATAGAAGGAAGTTCCTCTTTTGTATCTTTAAGTTTAGTAATCAAATTAGTGTCACTTGGATTACCAGGTTTTTGAAACCAAGCAATTGTTTTCTCAATAATATTATTGATTATTTTTACATCAGTGGGTAGTTCCGTATTGTATTCTTTAAGTTCATTAACGAATCTAAACTGCTCCTTAACTGGTAATTGTATCAATTTGTGAAATTCCATTTGTCTGTTCGTTTTTTGCACTAGCGTTTGAAGTTAGCAATATCGTCCAAGGGTTGCCACTAACTTGTTTATATGCGCTGTTTTGTTTCGGATATATAACCTACAGCATGTTGTATTTGCGCAACTTTAGCTCGCATTATTCAAATATACATTTTTACTATCTGAAATCAAAATCCTCCAAATACCCACATTCATAATCCATACTTCATATTCCGCATTTCGCTCATTCAGAAAATAGCCGTATTTTTGTACAACCAAATTATTCTTCTCACGAAGAATACACCATGAGCGACCAAATCAAACACGAATGCGGTATTGCCTTAATCAGGCTCCTGAAACCGCTGTCTTACTATAAAGAAAAATACGGCGATATCCATTACGGTCTCAACAAGATGTATTTGCTGATGGAGAAACAACATAACCGCGGACAAGACGGCGCCGGTCTCGCAACTATCAAACTGGATACAGATCCCGGAAAATCATATTTCGACCGTGAACGCAGCGTAGATAAAGAAGCTATCAAATCCATATTTAATAAAGTTTTCAAACCGTTTGCCAACTTATCTGACAAAGAAAAAGAGAGACTGAACGATATAGATTATGTGAAAAATCATTATCCGTTCATGGGCGAATTACTGCTCGGTCATTTGCGTTACGGCACGCACGGCGGAAACGACATGAGCAATTGCCACCCGCGTATCCGCGCGAATAACTGGAAAACCAGAACCTTGATTGTCGCCGGAAATTTCAATATGACGAATGTCGATGAGTTGTTTGATAAGTTAGTCGACTTAGGTCAGTTTCCGCGCGAGATGTCGGATACGATGACAGTACTGGAAAAGATCGGTCACTTTTTAGATGTGGAAAATCAGCGTTTATTTAAAAAATTCAAACCTTCGGGTTTGTCTAATTATGAGATAACGCCATTGATTGAACATAATATCAATGTGACAGAAATATTGAAAAATTCTGCAGAAGATTTTGACGGCGGTTACGCGATGGCAGGCATGATGGGACACGGCGATGCATTCGTAATGCGCGACCCGAACGGTATTCGTCCGGCGTATTTTTATAAAGATGATGAAGTAGTGGTAGTTGCATCGGAGCGACCTGCCATTCAAACTGCCTTTAATGTACACCGAAGTAAAGTGCAGGAAGTGAAACCCGGTTATGCATTAATTATAAAAAAAGACGGCAGCGTAGGAGAAGTGGAATGTACGCCACCACTGGAAAGAAAAGCCTGCAGTTTTGAACGCATTTATTTTTCACGCGGCAGCGATTTTGAAATTTATCAGGAAAGAAAAATGTTGGGAAAATTATTAGTACCAACAATTTTAGAAGCAGTTAAACATGACGTAGAAAATACAGTTTTTTCATACATACCAAATACTGCGGAAGTAGCGTTTATAGGCATGACGGAAGAAATACAGAAACAGCATATCCAGAAAAATATAGAAGCATTTAATAAAGGTGAAATAAAATCTACGGAAGAATTGCACAAACAACTTTCGGTGATGCCACGTGTAGAAAAAATTGCAATTAAAGATGTGAAGATGCGTACGTTTATTACAGATGATTCTTCTCGTAATGACTTAGTGCAGCATGTATATGACGTGACATATGGATTGGTGAAAAACGGTGAAGATACGCTGGTCGTGCTGGATGATTCCATTGTGCGTGGTACAACATTGAAAGAAAGTATTTTAACGATGCTCGACAGATTGCAGCCGAAAAAAATTATTGTTGTTTCTTCCGCACCTCAAATCCGCTATCCCGATTGTTATGGAATAGACATGAGTAAGATGGGAAGTTTTGTGGCGTTTCAGGCAGCAGTACAATTATGGAAAGACAGAAATGAGTTTTCGTTTTTAGAAAATTTATATAAAGAATGCAAAGAAGAAATACAAAAACCTTTGCATGAAATTCAGAATTTAGTAAAAGAAGTATATTCACCATTTTCTGCTGAAGAAATCTCTGCGAAAATTGCGGACATTGTAAAACCCAATCATATTTTTTCTGATGTGCAGGTGATTTATCAAACGATAGAAAATTTACATACAGCTTGTCCGAATAACTTAGGGGATTGGTATTTTACAGGAAATTATCCAACACCAGGCGGCAACCGTGTTGCATTGAATGCTTTCATCAATTACATGGAGGGCAAAAATATCAGAGCTTATTAGTGTTTAATACTGCTCTTTCTCGTTTGGGAAATCCTTGCTTTTTATATCAGCGATATATTGTTGCGTAGCCTTTTTAATATCATCATATAAATGCAAATACTGGCGTAAAAAACGGGGCTTGAATTCATGTGTGATACCAAGCATATCATGTGTTACTAAAACCTGTCCGTCAACGTGCGGTCCTGCACCAATACCAATCACCGGAATAGAAATACTTTCAGAAACTTTTTTTGCTAAAGCAGCCGGGATTTTTTCCAATACCAAACCAAAACATCCAATGCTTTCTAAATATTTAGCATCGTCTAATAAACGTTCTGCTTCTTCTTCTTCTTTTGCGCGAACGGTATATGTTCCGAATTTATAAATTGATTGCGGAGTTAATCCTAAATGTCCCATTACAGGAATACCTGCAGTCAAAATACGAATAATAGATTCTCCGACTTCCTTGCCGCCTTCCAGTTTCACACCATGACCGCCGGTTTCTTTCATCACACGAATAGCTGTATTCAGTGCTTCTAATGAATTTCCCTGATAAGAACCAAACGGTAAATCGACCACAACGAAACAACGACTGATAGCACGAACCACACTTTGCGCATGATAAATCATCTGGTCTAATGTAATTGGTAAAGTAGTTTCATGCCCTGCCATTACATTCGATGCAGAATCGCCGACCAGTAAAATGTCAATTCCGGCGTCATCCAGAATTTTTGCCATCGAAAAGTCATACGCCGTAAGCATGGAGATTCTTTCGCCGCGCTCTTTCATTTCTCGTAGTTTCTGCGTGGTGATGCGTTTAATTTCCGGTTGTGCTGAGGACATATTTCTGAATTGAGTCGTGAAGTTAGAAATTATTGAATAGAACGATGTTAATATAAAATTAGCTTTTTTTCTTATAAATGACAGCCTGTATCTTATAAGTCTATAATTATGTATTTTTACACCCGCAAACAAGCTGTAATGAATTTTTTAAATAATAAAACGATTCCTGAATTATTGGAATTTGGCAAACAAAAAAATGCCGATTATGCGAATGCAAAACCATTCCCAAGTGGTTATTTCGATGATTTCTTTAATCCTGAAATGCTGCGCGAAGTTTTGGCAGAATTTCCGGAGATTGGAAAAGATAAAACCGATATTAAATACGAAAATCCGAATGAGTTAAAACTGGCAACAAAAGGCGAATATCGTTTTGGACAAAAAACATTGGCATTTGTACACTTTTTAAATTCACAACCGTTTTTAGAATTCCTGCAAAACCTGACAGGCATAAATGAAACCTTGGTTCCTGATCCATATTTTGAAGGCGGTGGTTTTCATGAAATAAAACCAGGCGGTTATTTAAAAATGCATGTTGATTTTCATAAGCATAAACAAATGAATCTCGACAGACGATTAAATATTTTAATTTATCTGAACGAAGACTGGAAAGAAGAATACGGCGGAAAGTTTGAATTATGGGAAAAAGATATGTCGAAATCAGTGACAAAGATTTTACCTCTTTTCAATCGTCTGGCAATGTTTAATACAACAGATTATTCGTATCACGGACATCCGGATCCGTTGACGTGTCCGCCAGACAGAAGCCGCCGTTCGCTGGCATTATATTATTATACAAACGGCAGACCTGCTGAAGAAGTAAAAAGCGGTGACGGCGATAAAATTGTAACGACATTCGTTGCACGTAAAGGCCAGGATTCTTCCAAGATGAAATTCTTCAACGGCTTTGTAAACCTTGCTGTTGAATTATGTCCGCCGATAATCATTAAAACAATTAAGAAATTCAGAAACACATAAAAATTATGAAGGCAATAAATTTTTTGATTTTTGCATATACAAGAATTCAGCATGTTTTTTATTTATCGATTGCAAAATTATTCAACAAGGAGTATCAGTTTACAACACCTGCTGCAACATATGCACCTTGGGTAAAAGATAAAGTGTTTCTAGATACTTATACTAAAGTGAAAAAAAATTCTTTATTGAATTTTTATCAGGCATGGGAATTATGGACCTTGGCAGAAAATGCTGTATCTAAAGAAGGCAATATTTTAGAAGTAGGAGTGTGGCGTGGTTCCAGTTCAATCATGATGGGTTATAAGCTGAAACAATTAGGCAGTACTAAAACTATTTTTGCATGCGATACTTTCGAAGGTGTAGTAAAAGCAGGTACTTCAGAAGATAATTATTATAAAGGCGGAGAACATAGTGATACCTCTTTGCAATTTGTAAAAGACCATGTGGAAAATACATTCGGTTTAAGTAATGTGAAATTGCTGCAAGGTATTTTTCCGGATGATACTGCGCATCTGGTAGAAAATGAAAAATTCTGTTTAGCACACATCGATGTGGATGCATATATTTCTGCTAAAGATATTCTGGACTGGCTTTGGCAGCGTATGGTTATAGGCGGTGTTATCGTATTTAATGATTATGGTTTTCCACTGACAAAAGGAATTACTTTGTTAGTCAATGAATATTTACAACGACCGGATGCAGTAAGAATTCATAATCTGAATGGTCACGGAATTATTATCAAAATAAAATAAATAATCAATCAATTGGAGAATTTAGAACAATGCCCTTGTTGTTTAAGTAATGACATATCGACGCATGGTGAGTTGAAAGATTATTATGTTAGTCAGGAGACATTTCAAACTTGCAAATGCAATAATTGCGGTTTTGTTTTTACTAATCCTCGTCCGGATATAAATGAGATTGGAAAATATTACCAGTCTGAACAATACATGTCGCACAACAGTAATTCTACTTCTATATTTCATAAGATTTACAGAGTAATAAGAAATTACATGTATAATAAAAAGCTAAGCAGGATTTCCAAGCATCTTGCTAAAAACATGCAGTCAATTTCTTTGATGGATTATGGCGCGGCATCCGGCGATTTTCTGGGATATTGTGCTTCCAATGGAATGAAAGAATTATCAGGTGTAGAACCGGATGCAGTTTGCAGAAGAATTGCATTAGAACAACATGGCGTTTTTTTAAAATCAGTAGAAGAATTAGCTGCTTTCGAAATGCAATCTTTCGATGTAATTACCTTATGGCATGTATTAGAACATATTCATAATTTGGACGAAACGATACAGACATTTCATAAGTTGTTGAATGAAAACGGAAGACTGGTAATCAGTGTGCCAAATGTAAATTCTTTTGACCGTGAAATCTACAAAGAATATTGGTCAGCCTACGATGTGCCACGACATTTATATCATTTTAATGTAGAAACTATTTCCATTTTAATGAAACGATTGGGCTTTGAGTTGTCTGGTAAATATTCTTTACCATTCGATGCTTACTATATTTCCCTGCATAGCGAATGGTATATGAAAACGCCAAAATTTAGAGCAATGTTTAATGCTGTTAAGAATGGGTTTCGTAGTAACTGGTCTGCCGGCAAAACTGGCAATTACTCCAGTGTGATGTATGTCTTTGAAAAAAAGGATAAATTTATTTTGTAACTTCTATCTCTTTAGTTTCTATTCTTACAGAGAAATCATTTGGTATGATTACCTGGTTATTGGCATGAACATAAGCCTTCACTATTTCTGCACCAAAATATAAGATGTTAGCGGAGTAATAAACCCATACCAATATAACAATTACTGAGCCTGCTGTGCCATAAATGGTTGCAATATGCGAGGCACCAAGATATAAGCCAATAATAAACTTTCCAACCAAAAAAAAGAAGGAACTGCAGGCACCGCCGGCAAAAGTATATTTCCATCCGATTTTTCCATCAGGCAGTGATTTAAAAATAAACGTAAATAAAAATGCTATAATGATAAATACTGCAAAGTGATTTATTATAGAAGTTAATCTTACGAAATTATCAGAAACAAGATTTAAACGACTGGTCGTAAGGTCAATGACCATATTGATAATTAAACAAACCAATAATAAAAAAACAGCGGTGCCAATCATGGAAAATGACATTAAACGCGTCTTGATAAATTTTTTAAATCCGAGTTTCGGTTTTGCTTTTAGTCCCCATATGTGATCGATAGAAGTTTGCATTTCTGAAAATACACCGGAAGCACCTATCACCAGCACGATAATGCCAATCATAGCAATGAAATTATTATTGTGTGAATGATTTACATTTTTTATAGTGTCCTGAATCTGCAATGCTGCCTCCTTTCCCACTAAGCCATCTATCTGCCAGAATATATCACCCTGTACTGCTTCTTTACCAAAAAAAAGCCCGCATAGATAGATGACAATAATAAGTAATGCCGGCATGGAAAATATAGTGTAAAAAGATAAAGAAGCGCTTAACTTAATTGCATGGTCATCTAAGTATCCATTCCCGGCTGCTTTTAGAATTCCAACTATTTTTTTTGGTATTGATATAAAAGGCAGTTCATTCATATTATTGAGTATATCAGGATATTTGAGAGATTATATTTTTCTGTTAAAAAGATACATCTTTTACCTCAGATTAGCAAATAGATGATATTCAGGAATCAAATGAATATATTTCTAAAATTAATTACCTATTTGAAATATAAATTAGTGATAAAAAGGGTTTCAAAATAAAAAGGCAACTACTTTATATAGTTGCCTTTTTTCTTTAGTTATTTTAGTAACTATTTATTAAATAATTGTGCATTCAGCGGCAGGGTGTGTTGTGTTTTGCCAGAATGACTGACGGTCTTTACAAGCATTCCGTGCATCCACCAATCCGGTATTTGGATAGGTAGTTGTTTCAAATGTAGTTGAGCTTCCGCTATCTTTACAATCACAATGGTAATCTTTTTTACAAGACGTCATGGCTAATGCCATAATGATGCTTGCTGCTAGTGTTAGTTTTTTCATATGATAATATTTAATTGTTTTGAATACACAAAGTTGATAAAATCATGGCAGTGGTTGTTACATATCTTCCGCAATTTGTTGTAATAATCACATATACAACCCGAATATAAAAAATCTTGAATGGTCTCAAAATCCATATTGTTAAAATCTGTCATATATGTAACTTATCGTCGAGAATGTGTAATGTTATGTTGCCAATATATTGAATCTTTGCATTACAAGATTTAAATATTTAAACAACACTATCATGTCAAACACAACAGAATTAAAAGGAACCTGGGATGAATTAAAAGGAACCCTAAAACAAAAATTTGCAACACTTACAGATGATGATTTAACTTTCGCAGAAGGTAAAAAAGACGAAATGTGGGGGAGGCTTCAACAAAAATTGGGTAAAACAAAACAAGAACTGCACGAATATATTGCTGCAATCTAATTGCTTTCAATAATCTTTAATATTAAACAATTAAATCAAAAAATTATGAACAAATCACTTTATTTAGCAGCGCTTATTGCACTATTTTCGACTTCTGCTTTTGTAGCATGTAAATCTAAAATGGAA
>JAYVPA010000030.1:0-9746 GCA_043757615.1 Sphingobacteriales bacterium
ATTAAACAATTGTACGACGGAGCGGCATCAGCGAATGTGGAATACCAACTGGATGCAAATGCCGATGACACAATGGAATCCGGCATCTACTTCTACAGATTGGAAACACAGGAAGGAAAAGTACTCGTCAATAAACTGATTCTCGTAAAGTAAAATAAAATTTAATTTTTAAAAAATAGTCCCGTATTTTGTGGGGCTATTTTTTTTAAGTAGTGTGGTTTTGGTATCGATTGATAAAAAATTTCAAAGAAGTTTAGATTTAGATAGTTGAAAAACCTGAAATAAAATTTGATGAATTTGTAAATAGGATAAAGGTAAAAATTTCAAAAAATCAATTGAATTTTTTACCTGCTATTTTGGAATTAAGAACAGATTTACTATTCCTGTAATTGGCATTTTTCTTTCTCGAAATCCAGTAAAATATGCGAGTCTGGTCTGATATATTTTGTCCCGGAATTCCAGAAATATTTTCCTGTATATTTTTCAACCGGAATGAATTTGTAGATTTCATCTATAGTAAATCCATAGTTGGTTAAAGAGTCCAAATCAATTTCCATTGCGATTTTTGGATGTGAATTAAAATTTCCTTACAACCTTCCAATACCTGTACCTCAAATCCTTCCACATCAATTTTTAATAAATCTACTTTCTCAATGGGGCCAAACAAGCTTATCCAAAAATCAAAAGCTGTATTAAATACGTTGATATGTTTTAAAAATGGAAAATTATTTTCCTGAGCAGGTTTAGTTTGCTGTATTAATCCGAATTTCTAAAATAGAGGATAGCATTTATTTTTTTGTTAAAAAATACTTATTTTATAATTTTTTATTCTTTTGAGAGAATAATTTTGATAAAAAGATATTAACCGAATCAATGTAGTTACAAATCCATTGCGAGCCTGAATCCGCAATTACTTATATGATGGTCATGGATATCGCGGTTGCGCGAACGTACACGACAACGCTCTTCGCCACTTCGCCACGAACCGCCGCGCACCACATGATTTGAATTTCGGACAGTGTTATTCGGGTTATCTTTTGGGCTTATTTTATAAAACGATTTTGAATACCAGTCGCTGCATAATTCCCATACATTTCCGCTCATATCATACAATCCAAGTTCATTCGGTTTTTTTTGTCCGACAGGATGTGTCTTCATTCCGGAGTTGGATTCATACCACGCTGTTTCTTCCAATTCATTACTTCCGCAATATTTATAATCTTTACTTTCTTTTCCACCCGTAGCGGCATATTCCCATTCTGCTTCAGTTGGTAGTCTGTAATGTTTTTCACTTAATTGATTAAGTTTAGTGAGAAATAATTTTATGTCATCAATTGAAACATCATATACAGGACATTGCAGGCAATCCAGTTTTCTTGCAGGTTCATCAACCATGATTTGCTGCCATAAAGCTTGTGTCACTTCATATTTCCCAATGTAAAAATCATTTAGTGTAACAGTATGCACGGGCTTTGCATCAGATTTACCGTCCTTGTTTCCCATCTGAAAATTACCGGCTTTCACAAATATCATTTCAGGGTTAAGTGTATCGTTTGATTTTGCAAATACAATTACATTAAGAGAAATGAGTAATAAAGTATAGAGGGTTCTTGTAAACATGGTTTATGAAAATCTACTTATTAATTTCAGATATTTCCATTGCTCCGTGATTAAGTAAAACGACTGCAATGTCTTTATAATTATTGCATGATTTTCGGACAAACATATTGAAGTTGTCATTCTTATCAATAAATATTTTATGCGAATACTTATAAAAAAACTGGTCTAATGAATTTTCAGGTTTGCTTTCCTTTTCATATTCGCGCGTATTTTTTGGTACGCTGAAGAGAGCATATTCCTTTTTTAATGATTGCAGATTTTTAGTGTTGTCTGTGATGATAATATCTGCTGATGAAGTAATTAATTCCTCCTGTGTAAGGTGATGGCCATCTATTGTATGTCTGCCGTTGGCGTAAATTGTTTCCCACTCTGTAAGCCAGTCTATAAAGCTGTTGTAATATACAATCGCTTTGCCGTGATGGATTTGCGCTAAGTCAACAGTAATGTAATATTCATTATTATTATAGCTTTGCAATGTGTTTGTGAAATAGGTAAAAGAAATTTTTATTCCAAAAAACAAAACAAAAATAGCTGTTGTGATTCCTTGCGAGATAGAACGAAAATCACGGATAAATATCAGTGATAAAATTATCAGACCTAAATAAATAGAATAATAATTTTTGAATGCAATGTTTTCATCCTGGGAAAAAGTACAGGAATAAATCATAGGAATACCAATAAAACTGATAGCTAACGCGTAATAACGGATACTTAAATTTTTTCGTTCTTTAAAAAAATAAAATGCTATTCCAATTACCAAAGGCAATGTGTAATACCGCAGGTAATGTTTTAAGAAATTGAATGCTTCAAAATTAAAAATGCCGAAATGTTTGTCTGTTTCTAAAGAATGATGAAGCCAGTTATACGGTAATATTTTCCCCAAATAAAAATAGCGATAAGTGAAATAAATTATAACAGGCAAAATGAATAAACCAAACGTTCTTCTGATTCGTCTTGTTACAAATTTTCTTTTATCTCTGTCTCTTAATGCTGCGTAATCCCAGTAACTGACAATGATTAAAGGCAGCAAAATAAACATATTATCAGGTCTGCACATAACATTCAATGTGCTCCATATCATCAGCCAGAAATACCGGTGCTTCAGAAACGAACGGATTGCCAGCAGCCAGAACATTCCCTGGAACAAAATTTCATCACCCAAGATGCCCGCCCAGATTTGTGTACTCATAAACAGCAAACCAACTAACAATAAATTTACACTCCAAAATCTGGAATCAATAATCCGCTGTAATAAATAAACAGACACCATCATACTGATGGCAGATATCGCAAAGGCTGCTTTCAGCGTGCTGAACTTAAAAAAGTGAATTAATATCCAAAGAGAAAAGATGTATAAAAAATTAGAACTGTCGTCGAAATGTGCGGTAGTATTTGCGTTAAAACACCAGATTTTAAGATGTTCAAGATTTTCAGCATAAATGAAATTTGCGGTGGAACAATCACATGGATGTGTAAAAACAGGTAAAAGTTTGAAAAAAAACCAACATAAGGGAACTGCTAACAAAATGGTAAATTGGAGTCTTTTCATAGATTCACTGTTAAACAGACAAAATTACAGTTCTTTAAATCAAAATCATTTTCTAAATTTAACAAAAATAAAAATATGAGCTTAGATAAACAATTTGAACAAGCACAGGCAGATACAAAAACAATGACCAAACGTCCGAGTGATACACAATTACTGGATTTGTATGCTTTTTTTAAACAAGGAACTGAAGGAAACAACACAACTTCAAAGCCTGGTATGTTCGATATCAAAGGAAAATTTAAATGGGAAGCCTGGAAAGGAAAAGAAGGTTTAACCAAAGACGAGGCAAAACAAAAATATGTTGACATGGTCAATGATTTGTTGCAAACGCATAAATAACAACCTATATAATTTTAGACCTGACAAGTACAGCTTGTCAGGTCTATTTTATTTAGACACAATCCAAATAAAACATGTGCAAAAAAATAACCTAAAGCAAAACATATTCTGCCTGTAAACTGTTAATTTTGCGTCGGTTTTTTGAAATCAATATAATCATGGCAAAAGAAAGTTATTTTAGTTCATCCATCGGCAAAAAAGTAGTCGTTGGTCTCACCGGTTTATTTCTTATTTCATTCTTAGTAGTTCACGTAGGGATTAATGCAACCATCCTGATAAACGATGGAGGTGAAACGTTTAATCAGGCAGCACATTTCATGGCTTACAACTGGCTTATCCGTGTAATGGAAGTGGGTTTATTTGCTGGTTTTATCATACACATTGTATGGACACTGAAATTGACCATAGAAAATAAAGCAAAACGACCGGTGGCTTATGCAGTTGTAGACGGAAAAGCAAACTCAAAATGGTACAGCCGTTCAATGGCCGTATTAGGTTCTATCTTGCTGGCATTTTTGGTTATTCATATCAGACAATTCTGGGCAGAAAAATTAGTTCATGTTTATATCAATGGCGAACAGGTTACCGATTCATTTACACCGGTAATGGAAACCTTGAAGAATCCGATTTATGCAGCAGTATATATCTTTAGTTTTATTTCATTAGGATATCACTTACTACACGGGTTTCCCAGTGCCTTTCAGACATTGGGGTTGAATCACAAAAAATATACACCAATTATTAAAGCAGCAGGAACCGCATTTTCAATTATAGTTCCCGGTTTATTTGCAGCAATTGCATTAGCAATCGTTTTTGGTTTAGTTCAATAAAATTCAATTCACCATTCCGGCAAATCCGGAATTCAAATTTTTAAGATAATGGCTCTTAATTCAAAAATACCTACAGGCGACATAGAGAAAAAATGGGAAGATTATAAAGGTCACGTAAAACTGGTCAATCCGTCAAATAAACGTAACCTCGAGATTATCATTGTCGGAACCGGCTTAGCCGGTGCATCTGCAGCAGCATCTTTAGGAGAATTAGGTTATAAAGTAAAAGTATTTTGCTTTCAGGATTCACCACGCCGCGCGCACTCGATTGCAGCACAAGGTGGTATCAACGCCGCAAAAAATTACCAAAATGACGGTGACTCTGTTTATCGACTTTTTTATGATACAATTAAAGGCGGTGATTACCGTTCGCGTGAAGCAAACGTTCACCGTTTGGCAGAAGTTTCTGTAAATATTATTGATCAATGTGTTGCACAAGGTGTTCCTTTTGCACGTGAATATGGTGGCTTATTAAGCAACCGTTCTTTTGGCGGTACACAAGTACAACGAACATTTTATGCAGCTGGTCAAACAGGCCAGCAATTGTTATTAGGAGCTTATTCAGCATTAGAAAGACAAGTTGCTTTAGGAAATGTAACGCAACATACACGTCACGAAATGTTAGACATCGTAAAGATAGACGGTAAAGCACGTGGTATCATTGCACGTGATTTAGTTTCTGGTCAGTTGGAAAGACATTTTGGTCATGCGGTATTATTATGTACAGGCGGATATGGAAATGTATTTTATTTGTCGACTAATGCGATGGGTTCTAACGTAACTGCAGCCTGGAAGGCACATAAGAAAGGAGCGTTCTTTGGTAATCCTTGTTTCACCCAAATTCACCCGACATGTATTCCTGTTTCCGGAGATCATCAGTCAAAACTGACATTGATGTCAGAGTCATTAAGAAATGACGGAAGAATATGGGTGCCTAAAAAACAAGGAGACAACAGAAAGCCAAATGAAATTTCGGAAGACGAAAGAGATTATTATTTAGAAAGAAGATATCCTGCTTTCGGAAACTTAGTTCCGCGTGATGTAGCTTCCCGCGCAGCAAAAGAGCGTTGTGATGCAGGCTTTGGTGTTGGTTCTTCTAAAAAAGCAGTGTACCTGGATTTTGCAGCAGCAATTGAAAGATACGGAAAGATAGAGGTTTCAAAGCAAAGCCTCGATAATGTTTCTAAAGAAGAAATTATAAAATTAGGCAAGGAAGTAGTGAAAGCAGAGTACGGAAACCTTTTCGATATGTATGCTAAAATCACCGGCGAAAATCCATATGAAGTTCCAATGAGAATTTATCCTGCAGTTCATTATACAATGGGCGGTGTTTGGGTAGATTACGAATTGATGACAACTGTAGAAGGTTTGTATTGTTTAGGAGAAGCAAACTTTTCTGAACATGGTGCAAACCGTTTGGGAGCTTCTGCTTTAATGCAGGGTTTAGCAGATGGCTACTTCGTAATACCATATACCATTGGTAATTATTTAGCAGATGATATCAGAACTAAATCTATACCCACAGACCACGAAGCATTTGTAAATACAGAAGCAGAAGTGAAGGCGCGCATCGAAAAACTGATAAGCATTAAAGGCACAAAATCTGTAGAAAGTTTTCATAAACGTTTAGGGAAAATCATGTGGGAAAAATGCGGAATGGCACGAAACGCACAAGGATTAACAGAAGCAATTACAGAAATACAGGCATTGAAAAAAGAGTTCTGGAGTGATGTAAAAATCCCGGGAGGAATTGCAGAATACAATAACGAATTAGATAGAGCAGGCAGAGTGGCTGATTTTATTGAGCTAGGAGAATTGATGTGTAAAGATGCATTGAACAGAAATGAAAGTTGTGGCGGTCACTTCCGCGAAGAATCACAGACAGAAGAAGGAGAAGCTTTACGTGATGATGAAAATTATAAATACGTTGCAGCATGGGAATACAAAGGTGACAGCGACTGGGCATTAAACAAAGAAGAATTGATTTACGAAAATATAAAAATCGCAGCGAGAAGTTATAAGTAATTCAACACGGATTTAGATGATTCTTATGATTTAAAAGCAATAAGATTTTTAAGATGATATGACAAGATGAATAATTTTAGACACTCAGATATTACCGACCAAATCATAAAAGCATTTTATACAGTGTATAATACTTTAGGATATGGATTTTTAGAAAAGGTTTATGAGAATGCCATGATTATTGAGTTAAAGAAACTTGTAATAAATGCAGAAAGCCAAATTCCTGTTAAAGTATATTATGATAATAAAGAAGTTGGAAATTATTATGCGGATTTATTAGTCGAAAAAAAAGTAATAGTAGAATTAAAATCATCAGAAAATCTTTGCGAAGAAAATGAAGCGCAATTGTTAAATTATTTACGAGCTACAGAATTTGAAGAAGGATTATTATTGAATTTTGGTAAAACAGCTCAGATCAAAAGAAAAGTATTTAGTAACGAATTTAAAAAGAATAGTGAACCAGATAAATCATTGTTATCTTAATAATCAAATGAATCTGCGTTCTATTTAATACCTGAAAATATGGAACATTACACAATGTCGCTCAACTTAAAAGTTTGGAGACAAAAAAACGCAAAAGATAAAGGCTCTTTAATAAGCTATAAAGTGACAAATATTTCTTCAGAAATGTCTTTCCTGGAAATGATAGATGTGTTGAATGAGAAATTAATAGCAGAAGGAAAAGAAGAACCTATCGCATTTGATCACGATTGCCGTGAAGGAATCTGCGGTATGTGTTCTATGTATATTAATGGACGTCCGCATGGACCTTGGCATGGTACTACAACTTGCCAGTTGCACATGCGTGCTTTTAAAGATGGTGATACTATCGTTATTGAACCCTGGAGGGCAAAAGCATTTCCTGTCATCAGAGATTTAGTGGTTGATAGATCTGCATTTGATAGAATTGTTCAGGCAGGCGGCTACATCTCCGTAAATACAGGTAACGCGGTAGATGCAAATGCCATTCCGATTGATAAAAAAGATGCGGATAAAGCATTTGCAGCAGCAGCATGTATCGGCTGCGGTGCCTGCGTGGCAGCATGTAAAAACGCATCAGCCATGTTATTCGTTTCTGCAAAAGTTTCGCAACTGGCATTATTGCCGCAAGGTGGACCGGAAAGACAGACACGTGTGTTGGATATGGTAGCACAAATGGATAAGGAAGGTTTCGGCTCATGTACAGTTACAGGTGCCTGTGAAGCAGAATGTCCGAAAGAAATTTCTTTAGAAAACATTGCACGATTAAACAGAGAATATAATCTTGCAAGTTTAGCGAGTGAAGAATAAGCAAACCTGTCATTCTTCGCTGTCTGCCGATAGGCACACAACGAAGGAACTAAAAATGAAAACCTGTCGTTATTAAACCGCCAGGTTTTTTTCTTAGAATAATTTGAATAAAAAAGTATTATCATTGAATCTAATAAAAATAAAAAAATGCAATACAACCTTTTACCTGACACCAATATAAAAGTGAGTAAAATCTGCTTGGGCACCATGACCTGGGGACAGCAGAATACTGAAGCTGAAGGCCATGAACAATTAGATTATGCAGTAAATGAAAGAGCCGTTAATTTTATTGATACAGCAGAAATGTATTCTGTTCCGGCGAAAGCAGAAACACAAGGCTCTACAGAAAAAATTATAGGAACGTGGCTGCATAAAAGAAATAAACGCGACGATATTATTTTAGCATCTAAAGTTTCAGGCCCAAGTGCAGGATTGCCACACATAGGAACGGGAAGAAAATTTAACAAAGAAAATATTACCAAAGCATTACATGAAAGTTTGCAAAGACTGCAAACGGATTACATAGATGTATATCAGCTGCACTGGCCTGAACGTTCTACAAATTATTTTGGTGCCTTGGGTTACAAACATACATCTGATGATGCCGTAACGGATTTTAAAGAAACATTATCCGTACTGCAGGAATTTATACTGCAGGGAAAAATAAGATACATTGGTATCTCTAATGAAACGCCGTGGGGAACCATGCAATTTTTACGTATTGCAGAAAAAGAGAATCTTCCAAAAATAATTACGATTCAGAATCCGTATAATTTAGTAAACAGAACCTATGAAGTCGGACTGGCAGAAATAGGCATGCGTGAGAACGTCGGCTTGCTTGCATACTCACCCTTAGCGGGCGGTTTACTGAGTGATAAATATTTGCACGGACAAAAACCTGAAGGTGCGCGTTTCACGTTGTGGCCAAATTATTTCACGCGTTATGCGCATCCAAATACGATGAAAGCAGTAGAAAAATATGCTGCTTTAGCGAATGATAACAAGATGAGTCTCGCACAAATGTCGTTAGCGTACGTTAATTCCAGAGTTTTTTTAACCTCAAATATTATTGGTGCAACGACTATGGCACAACTAAAAGAAAATATTGACAGCATTGATATAAACTTGTCCGAAGAGGTATTGAAAGAAATTGAAAAGATACACTTGGAGTTTCCAAATCCTGCACCGTAATCTTAATTATTTCATGTATTAAAATAAAAAAAGGAGTTGAATAAATCCAACTCCTAAAGCTAAAACTATGAAAAAAACAATTAAAAAAATTTGTTTAAGTGGTGAGGAATTACCTTGTAGAGTTTGTAAAATCAACTAAAGATGCAACTAAATCATCCTGATTGATTTCCGGTACAAACTTGCTGCTTTCTTTTGCAAATGCATATTGATATTCACCTGCACTATAGAAAGCAAAGTTGAAATACATCGTATTATCATCCAGTTTTCTGTTTTGTGATGTAATCAGTTCAATAATATTTAATCCATTAGTAAACACATCATAAATTTGTCTGTCAACAATCTTTTTGCCTGTATAGCTAAAACCTAAATCCTTCATTTCTGTCAGATATTTTTTTACCAGTTCAATATTTTGAATCTGGAAAGAAAGACGATTGTTCCATTGTGCATCTTGTGCATATACAAAATCAACCCATTGAAAGGAAGATGACTTTGAAGATACGTCTGAGTTTTGATAGGTGTATTGTGTTTTTCCGCTTCCAATTTCATCCTGGTCGTAAAGTTGGATGTTTTGGGAAGTTAACTTAGATTCAATAGCATTCGTGTTTTGTGAACGTAATTGAATGAACTCAGCGATGCTGATAGTTTGAGAATAGCTAAATGATGTAAATAACAACATTAGCGCTGCAATGCTTAATAAGGGTTTCATAAAAGGGTAATTTATGTTATTGTAATGTTAGCAGTAATATTTTGCATTGTCAATAGTAAAGCTACTTTTTATTTGTTTTCGAATTATTTATTGATTTTAATCAAGGTAGTGTAGTCAAGACACAGGACTTTTTTTAAAATTTGGTTGGATTGTTTCGGATGTTCGACGCTTAAAACAAAGCGTTATGAAATATCTA
>JAYVPA010000031.1:0-2623 GCA_043757615.1 Sphingobacteriales bacterium
AGAATTAGAGATATAATTAATAATTTAGCTGGCACAAGGTGGCAAGTTCCTTTTATAGTAGAAGAGAAAACATAAAAAAAAGGACTGCCATTTGCTGGAAGTCCTTTATTTAAAAACAATTGGAAATGTTATTAATTTAAGCCAATTAAAGCCATTCCTTCAACTATAGTTTGTTTTACAGCATCGTGAGAAACTTGCAATAATGCTTTTTCATCAGCAGTAAGGTTTAATTCAATAATTTTTTCAATTCCGTTTTTACCTAATACAATTGGAACACCAAGTGCAACATCAGTAAATCCGTATTCGCCATCAAGTACAACTGTACAAGGGAGTACTCGTTTTTGATCTTTCAAAATTGCTTCACACATTTCAACTGCTGCAGTACCAGGAGCATAATAAGCTGAACCAGTTTGCAAGTAATTTACTATTTCAGCACCACCACCTTTTGCACGTTTCACTATTGCTTCAAGCTTTTCAGGAGAAATAAAATCAGTAACAGGCATACCAGCAATAGTAGTAAATCTTGGAAGAGGTACCATTGTATCGCCATGCCCACCCATAAGTTGCGATTGAATATCTTTCATAGAGAAACCAGTTTCCATAGAGATAAAGCTATTATAACGAGCAGTATCTAAAATACCAGCCATTCCAATTACTTTACTTCTTGCTACACCAGTTTTTTTCAAAGCTAAATATGTCATTACATCTAAAGGATTAGAAACGATAATGAAAAAAGCATTTGGAGAGTATTTTACAGCATTTTCTGCACAACCAGAAACTATTTCAGCATTTTTGATTAACAAATCATCACGAGTCATACCCGGCTTACGAGCAAGTCCTGCAGTAATCACAACAATATGAGAATCAGCAGTATCAGCATAGTTTGCAGTACCATGTATTCTTGAATCAGAGCGTAAGATTGGCATAGTTTCATACATATCCAAAGCCTTACCTTTTGCAATTCCTTCAGCAATATCTAAAAGCATAATATCATTTGCTAACTCTTTATTAGCAAGCATTTGAGCAACTGTAGCTCCAACATTCCCACTACCAATAACAGTGATTTTCATTGAATAAACCTATAAAAAAGTATTTTTAAAATGTAACAAAATTCAATAGCAAAATTAACAAATTTTATCTAAATTCAAGAGATATTTAAGTATTATTTAATTTCTTTATTCCATCTCAAATCTATATATTTTTCGGCTTTAGGCAATTCCAATATCATTTTACCACTTTTATCAATAAAGCCCATAGTGTTACCTTTTTTGACATAAGCCAAGCCATCATAAGCAAAGCTTTCTGCCAAATTAAAATTTTCTTGAAATGCAAATTCAGCTTTAGAATTAATAAATCCCCATTTATCTGCATATTTTACTGCAGCTAAACCTTGTTCAAATGCTCTTGCATCAGTATATCTCCAATCAGTTAGCATTTTCAAACCAACAGTTAGCACAGCCCAAGCTACATTTTTGAAATTATTATCATATTTTGCAATTAATGTTACCCCATCATATACTGGCTTTGCTTCCCCAAAAAGCATTGGGATTACATATTCGCCAGTTTTGTCTATAAATCCAAATTTACCTTGTGTAGAAACTTTTACATATCCATTATTGAAATAATCAGCTTCATTGTATTTAAAAGGAATTATTTCTTTACCAGTTTTATCTATATATGCTGTCAGTAGCTTATCGTTTGTAATAGCTGCATAGCCTTCTCTAAAGCTAAATCCAACTATTTTATCAGGAAGTGGTAATTTCAAATTACCGAGTGAATCAATATATCCTCTTATAGAATCATTCATTATATAAGCAAGTCCTTCAGTAAATCCCAGAGCATCATTATATATGATAGGTTTGAAAAATGATCCATCTTTATTTATCATTCCATATTTATTTATAAGATTTTCTTTGTCTAAAATATTATAAACTATAGCTTTACCTTCTTGAAATTCGGTTGCACCATCTGTATCTATTTTAAATTGGACTTCACCTTTTATATTTAAATAAGCCCAAACGCTTTCACCTCTAACTCGCAATCGTGTACGAATTAATCCATCAGAATAGCCACACACTTCAATTATTTGCTTTGAACTAAAAAGTTTATTACCATTATTATCAACCACAGACCATTCATTATTTGATTGATATGCGTACATAGGATACACTTTTTCAGATGAAAAAGAATTGGAAATAGTAAGTAAAAAGAGGACTAAAAAAAGTATTTTTCGCATAGTTTTTCTTAAATGTAAATTTTATATTTATAAAGACACATTAAAGTGATTTTTATCACAAAAATTTTAAAAATTAATGTCAATCTTGGAATAATCCTACTTTTAAATTATCTGCTTTATATATTTCAACTCCATCGCAAATTACTACCCCATCGCCAATTACAAGGATTAATCCTCTTGAAATAACTCTTTTAATATTAATTTTGTAAATAACATTTTTTGCGTTTGGTAATACTTGACCAGTAAACTTAACTTCACCAACCCCCAAAGCCCTACCTTTTCCTTTTTGCCCATTCCAAATTAAGTGAAATCCCAAAAGCTGCCATAAAGCATCAAGCCCTAAACAGCCTGGCATAACTGGGTCGTTGGCAAAATGGCATTGAAAAA
>JAYVPA010000032.1:0-2615 GCA_043757615.1 Sphingobacteriales bacterium
CATCTTTGAACATTACTACGGATACACAAAAATAAGCAGTGAGCTTTCTCAGGAATACAAAGTGAATCATCCAAGATGGCAAGTGAATAAAGTAATAAACTATTCTATTCAATGTGACTTTAAATCAATGTATGGAAACGATTTCAACTTCTTAAGTAATCATCAACCTGATTCGGTAATTCTTGCAGAGGGTTCACGAGTTACCGTTAAATGGAAAAGAACTACCTTCTAAATAATTTTTTGATGGAGCAAAAGGATATTGACAGAATAATTGAAATGGCATGGGAAGACAGAACGCCATTTGAAGCAATTAAAATACAATTTAATTTTTCGGAGGCTAATGTAATTGCACTAATGCGGCGGGAGTTAAAACGCAGCAGTTTTAATTTATGGCGAAAGAGAGTAAACAGAGGCATCAGCCAGAAGCATGCAAAAAAAAGAAACCCCGATATTACCCGGTTTAAATGCAGTCTTCAAAAAACCATTTCATTAAATAAAATAAGTAAACGCTAAATGAGCTTGAAGTTTGAAACAGATTATGAAACGATATTAGAAAAATTCGACAGAATTGATCCATTAAAATATGCAAGCACCCGAAATTTTGTGGATGGTGCAGTTACTTATTTGTCACCCTACATATCTCGTGGTGTTATCAGCACAAAACAGGTTCTACAAATTATTTTAGAAAAGGGATTTGAAATTTCACAAATAGAATTGTTTGTAAAGGAATTATGCTGGCGTGATTATTTTCAACGAGTTGCGCAGGTCAAAGATCTGAATGTAGCAATCAGGCAAGATCAAAAACCCATTAATAACCATGAAATTTCTTTAGAAATAATAAACGCTGCTACTGGTATAAACGGCATTGATACGGCTATTAAACAATTATATCAAACTGGCTATATGCACAATCATTGCAGAATGTACATCGCCTCGCTTGTGTGCAATATTGCCAAATCACATTGGTATCATCCTGCTCAATGGATGTATTATCATTTATTAGATGGGGATTGGGCAAGCAATGCTTGCAGCTGGCAATGGGTTGCAGGTGCCAACAGCAATAAAAAATATTATGCCAACCAAGAAAACATCAACAAATACACTCACACCAATCAGCTAAATACTTATTTGGATAAATCGTATGAAACCATTGAAACAATGGAAACACCTACTTCATTATTAGAGACACAAAAATTCCATCTTGCACTGGAACTTCCTGAAATCTCTACCATACAATACAATCCAGCACTTCCTACCTTTATATATAATTATCACAATCTCGATCCATTGTGGCATAAAGAGGAAACAGGCAATAGAATTTTATTAATGGAACCTGAATTATTTCAAAAATATCCTGTGAGTAAAAAATGTATAGATTTTATGTTAGACTTAAGTAAAAATATAAATGATATTCAGATTTATACGGGCTCTTTTCAGTCATTCATTAGTCATTACAAAGCAACCAAAATCTATTACAAAGAGCATCCGCTAAATACAGGTTATTTAGGAAACATGGAGGAAAGAGATTGGATTACAGAAGAGATAACAGGATATTTTCCTTCGTTTTTTACCTATTGGAAAAAAGTTGAAAAGCATTTAAAATCAAAATCCCTCATAAAATGAATAAAACAATTAAACTAATACTTTGCATTCTCTTTACGCTTTTGGTTGGTTCTGTATCAGGTATTGCTACAGCAAGCGGAGTAAATGGCTGGTTTCAAACAATTAATAAACCAAGCTTTAATCCTCCAAATTATTTGTTTGGTCCGGTGTGGACGCTGTTATATATTTTAATGGGGATTTCTTTTTACCTGATACTGGAAACACCATATTCCAAACAAAAAAAATATGCCCTGGTAATTTTTTATGTTCAATTACTTTTAAATTTCTGCTGGAGTTTTCTTTTCTTTAAATACCATCTCATAGGATTTGCACTTATTGATATTGTTCTTATTTGGTTGAGTATTATCTGTATGATTTATACTTTTACTAAAATAAATAAAAGAGCAGCTTATTTGCAAGTGCCTTACCTGCTTTGGGTAAGTTTTGCCAGCATTTTAAACGGCGCCATTTGGTATTTAAATTAACCAAGGCAACCAAATATGAAGCAAACCAAAAAAACAGACCGCCCTTCTAAAATTTGTGTGTGCTGTAAAAGGTCTTTTACCTGGCGTAAAAAATGGGAGAAAGTTTGGGAAGAGGTAAAGTATTGCAGCGATCAGTGCAGAATGAACAAACATAAAGTATGAGTAAGACAGGAATAATATTTCCACATCAATTATTTGAGCAAAATATACTTGCTTCAAAATGTAATACCATTTATTTGATTGAAGAATGGCTGTACTTTAAACAATACAATTTTCATAAACAGAAAATTGCTTTTCACAGAGCAAGTATGAAATTTTATGAAACTTATCTTCAATCAAAAAATATTAAAGTAGTTTATATTGATTCATTTAATGAATTAGGAGATGTTAGAAAACTGATCCCGTTTTTAAAAGCAAAGGGAGTAAATGATTTAGAATATATTGATACAACGGATTACTGGCTTGAACAACGGATTAGCAAAACCTGCAAGGCTCATCATGTTGAGATAAATAAAAACAACACCCCTT
>JAYVPA010000033.1:0-2604 GCA_043757615.1 Sphingobacteriales bacterium
TAAAAAACCTTTTTCTTCGTTTTGTTCAGTGCTCATCTTAATTCTGTTTTATTGTGAACTAACAAGGTATTCTTTTAATTCTGTCTTATATCATAATAAAACTTAAATAAAATTAAAGTTTCACCAACTTCTCACTGACCACGTCATCATTTTGCTTTACAGAAATAATATATTCACCGCTTGGTAAATTTTGCAGGCTGTTGATTTCAATTTTATTTTTTCCAATAGTACTTTTGCCGTTCCATATAGTTTCTAAGGCAAGTTGTCCGGCAATATTCTGAATACTTATTGAAGTTAACCTGATTTCTTTTGCGTCAAATTCTACCATCAGAGAATTTGTAAAAGGATTAGGATAAATTTTCAATTCATTGACAGCTGTGTTATTTTTCACACCGGATATAATTGCAGTTGTATCCTGTTTCAGAATACGGAACTTATCAAACACTTCACCATTTGCTTTATAATAAGTTGCAGTCAATTCATTGCCTTTTATTTCTAAAATCATACTGCCAACAGCATTATCTGCAGCATATTTCTTATACATGGCCGGATACATTTTGCCATTTTCAGCTTCAGATTTTCCGCTGTTGCCGACAACCGCATAAACGGTACCTTTGTTTTTATTTGCACCATACGTATATTTCACATAAGTCTGATTGCTATCCGGGTTTCCGGATGAACTGTCAATCAACATAGTGCTTCTGTTAAATGAACCTGATACACCGTAATGTTTATTAATGAGATAAGAGCGTTCATAAACATGCGAATGGCCACATAATACTAAATCAACGCCATTATTTTCTAATATAGGTAATACTTTTTCGCGCATGGCTCTCATAAATACTTCAAATCCATCATCGGAATCGTGTGAGCCTTTGGAATAGGGCGGCTGATGCCAGTATGCAACTTTAAATTTTTTGGTGGATGCTCTTAAATCATTTTCTAACCATGTTTTGAAAGTACCACCAAAAAGATCCCAGAATGTATACACACGATACATTTCTGAATTGAGTGCAATGAAATGTGTATTGCCATAATCGTACGAATAATAAGCTTCCATGGTTGATGGAACGCCGCCCATTTCTGCATTTTTAAATACCTCTACCATATCCATATAAGGACCTTTAAATGTAGGCGGATCTTCTGTGTTATTTACACTTACAAAATCGTGATTGCCCGGAATAGGATAAAAAGGCAGGAACCTGAAAATAGAATCGTAACCATAATCACTACTAAAAGTTTCCCTGTTGTATTCTTCATTAGTGCCGCTTGAATAGGCATTATCACCTAACCATAACCAGCTGTTTACCTCATTTGTTTGTAAATAATTTTCAAACCAGCGGCGTACTCTAAGCTGTCCGTCATTAGCTGCACCAAAATCACCAATCACCCAGAATTTAAAGCCTGTTGTAGAATCACCCGGATTTATTGCGGTTGTAAAATGATGATGCAAATTGCCGCCTGCTAAAGTACCTGCGTCGTTTCCAACGCTGTAATAATAAGTAGTTTTAGCAGTAAGACCTGATATTTTTACAATGTGGTTTTTTACATGTGCCGTATCAGAAATGGTATTGGTTAAAGAAGTAGGGGAGTTGCCATACTTTACAATTGAATTGCTTGCGTCTGTAGTCAGCCACATTATCTTTATGCTATTGTTAGTTAAACTTTGCAGATAGGGTCCGCGTACAAGCGCTTGAGAAAAAGAAGAGAAAATTGTTAATAAAAAGACGGATAAAAGAAACTTCTTCATAAGGTTAGTTTGTATAAAGTTAAGAAGAAAAAACAGAATAAAACTATAACCAATATGAAAGTTTGTTGTTACTTTTTGTCAATAATCACACCTACATCAGAAATGCCATCCAAAGGGTCTTTTCGCATTAACTGAACAATAGAAATAGTATACTTGCCTTTTAATGATAATGGCAAACTTGTTTTTAAAGGGATTGTTTGTGTACATAAACTGCCTGAACTTTTTCCGTATGGCTTTCCGTCGTTTTTGAATAAAGGAACTTCATATCGGAAGCTCGTATCAATTGCAGCACCTTTTATAAAAATTTTTAGCCAGACATTGCTGAATTCATATTCTTTAGAATAACGAACGCTGATTGCATATTGATAGCTTTTATTTTCTTCTTCTATTTTTACAGGGTAATATAATGTATCAGTCGATTTCCATGCTTTAATATCAACGGTTTTATATTCGTTGTAAAAATGTTTTTGCTCGCAGGATGTGAAAGCGAAAAACACCATAAATAGATAAAAAAATAACTCTTTTCTCATTTGATGCAAAGGTATAATATATTACTCAATCATTTTAAAGAAATCATTTTCATCTATTACCTTTATGCTTGAAATCTTCTGAGCTTTTGCAAGTTTACTGCCTGCCTTTTCACCCGCAATCAAATAATCCAGATTAGTACTTACGGCACTCAGATTTTTACCGCCGTTTTTTTCAACCATAGCTTTTACTTCATCACGCGAATAACGGGTAAATGTTCCGGTACATAAAAATGTTTTTCCTTCTAATTTATTGGACGTTAAAACGGCTTCTGTTTTATAAATATTAACGCCTAATGTAGACAAAGATTCAATCAGTGCTATATT
>JAYVPA010000034.1:0-33904 GCA_043757615.1 Sphingobacteriales bacterium
CATCTTACAAACAAAATATAAATGTAATAAAGTATACGGAAGCAGTAGGGCAGCCTGAAAATTTAGGACCCAATGTAAACTCAGAATATTATGACCATTTACCTTTGATTTCACCCGATGGAAGTTTGTTGTATTTCACGAGAAAATTAACGGATGAAACTAATACAAGAGATTTCAATGACGATATATATGTTTCTCAGGTTTTGCCAACCGGAAAATTTGGCAAAGCAGAAAATATAGGATCGCCATTAAATACAGCTGACAATAATTTTATTTGTTTTATCAGCAGAGACAATAACAGATTGTATGTAGCAAATAAGTACATCAGAAATACTTACAACTATGCAGGCTTGTCTGTTTCTGTAAAACAAAAAGATGGGATGTGGAGCAAACCAAAACCCTTGAATATTCCGAATCTGTATAATAAGAATGAGTTTGCACATTATCATATGAATTTGGATGAAAACATTGTTTTGATGTCGATTCAGCGTGATGATTCTTACGGTGATCTGGATTTATATGTATCACAAAAATACAGCGACGGAGACTGGTCGGAACCAAAAAATCTAGGATCGGTTATTAATACAGTAGGAGCGGAAGGTAGCGTTTTCCTGGCAGCAGACGGAAGGACATTATATTTTTCATCATCAGGACAACCGGGTTTTGGAAGTTATGATATGTATATGAGTAAACGGCTGGATGATAGCTGGACGAACTGGAGTAAGCCATTAAATCTAGGAAGTAAAATTAATACAGATGAAATGGATATCTATTATACCATTCCTGCGTCGGGTGATTATGCATATTTTTCAAGTGGCGTTACTTATTTTGGAAAGAATGATTTATACAAAATAAAATTACCAAAAGAAGCACGACCTGAATATGTAGACATTAAAAAATTTGTAGCATCGGCACCATTAAAAAAGAATACATCGCCTGCTACCCTTAACGTGCAATTGACACCAACAAAACAACCTGCATTAACACCGACAGTTGCAACCCAACCCGCAGTAAAAAATACGGTGACGCCTGTAACAAAACCCGTTGCTATAAATCCGCAGACAGATGATCTGCAAAAAAAATTAGATGCATTAAAACAACAACAATCACAAGTTACAGCGCCGGTGAAAGTACAGACTACAGCACCTGCAACTGTTACCACAGCTCCTAAAACACAAGCACCAATAGCGACAACAACAGCGCCCGTTACTACACCGCACCCTGTCGTAAAAAAAGAAACTTTAAATAACATTCAGCCGTATCAGTCACCGGAAGAACTGAAAGAAAAACCACTAACGACAAATACCATCAAGCCTGTGGAAACTCCAAAGCCGGGTCCAAGGATATTGACACCGGAAGAACTTACTGCAAGAGAACAACAGAAAAATAATCCATCCGTTAATCCGAATAATGACGGGTTAATGAGTTTGTCAAAAAAACCAATGTTACCCGTTGTTTCTGCTAAACCTGTCGTACCTTCAGATAATGCAGGTAATCCGAACATTGTTACAAATGAAATTAATCCTGAAACAATTGAGGCACCAACACAACCTCCAACATCAGCTTACAATGCGCCCTTAAAAAAATCTGATCCGCAGGCAGATGAATTGCAGCAAAAATTAGATGCATTAAAAAAACAACAGACACAAGTAACAGCAAATCCAAATATACCAACAACAGCCTATACACCTACTGAAACAAAAAGTGTAAGAGAACAATATCCGAACCCGCAGGCAGTGATGCCGACATCCAATGCAAAGACTGACGACTTGCAGCAAAAACTCGATGCATTAAAACAAAAGCAACGCGAAGTCGGGCAAAGCAATAAAATATATGCAGACCCGTATGCATCGAAACCTTATGCTGCACAACCCGTAAAAGAAAAACAGGATGATAAAGCGACTCAGGATTATGATGATTACCAGAAAAAGTTAGATGCATTAAAACAACTGCAAAAAAATACTACTCCGGCAGCTAATAAACCTGCTGTTAAAAATTCAACAATCGGAGAACCAACATCACTTGTTCAGCCGGTGATTAATCAACCTGTAATTACAGCATCAACTCCTGTAAACAATACACCTGCAACAAGTCAGGTAACAAATCCGATCATCAGCAAGTATGAGGAAAAACTTAAAAAATTAAAAGAAGAAATAGCGTCGTATAATACCCCTGCGCCGGTTACAGATAATAAAATTGCTGCCCCGGTTTCAACGACACCTGTTATAGTACAACCACCGGTTGCAATATCAGAACCAATAACAGAAGCACCAAAAACAACAGAGACGATGGTAGCAGATAAATCCGTTGTAACTGAAACAATTCCCGACAATACTACAATTGCTGAAACTCCTGTTCAGCCTGTCAGTATTCCTTCTGTAGATTTAGCTGCAGAAAAAGCAAAACTGGATTCCATTCAGCAAGCACAAAAAGAGGCTGAAAAAAAGATGACAGAAACGCTGGATAAAATGGGAACGAGCAAACAATCATTAGAAAAAGATATAGCGGATTTGCAGGGACAACGTACCAAGTTCAACGATGAAAAAGATAAACTGACAGCACAGAATTCTCAGTTGACAGGCGAAAAAGAAAAACTGGAACTGGAAAAAAAGAAGATGGATGATTTGCTTGCGCAGATGCAGACAGAACGTGATAAACTGGCTGCTGAGAAGTTAAAGATGGAGCAAGATAAAGCGAAACTGGATTTGTTGAAAAAACAACAGGAGCGCGATGTATTAGCGTTAAAACGTTCTATTGATTCGCTTGCTAAAGTGCAAAAACAAACTGCGAACAGTGTTCAGTTACAACAAAAATACGATTTGTTTGATGTGCCTTTGCAGGTAGGTGCAGTTGCACAGGTTAACAATATTTATTTTGTTGCAGACGCATCTTTTTTACAAATCCCGTCCTATCCTGAATTGGATAAAGTGGTTTTATTCTTAGCACGCAATAATAAATTAAATGTAGAAATCGGCGGACATACCAATGGTTTGTGCGATGATGCTTATTGCCAGAAACTATCCACCAGCCGTGCTAAAACCTGCATGGATTATTTAGTCAGCAAAGGCATTGCAGCAAGCAGATTAAGTTATAAAGGATATGGTAAAACACAATTGCTAAAACCCGAAGCACCCGGTAATTCATTGAATCAACGCGTTGAGATAAAGATTTTAAGCGTCAATTAATAGAGATTAAAGAATCAAGAATCAAAGAGTCAGAAACTTAAGAGTTTTGACTTTCTTTTTTGGCTGAACTGTGAATGCTTTTGATTTTTATGATGAATATGATTTGTACAACTAATGCTTCAACTAACAATAGTAGAACTACCACAATGTTGAGGGTTTAGATTCCGAAAGACATAGCAACAATATTTTTGGACTCAAAAAATTTCAAAAAAATAATTTTATTAAGTCAATATTGTAAATCATAAAATATTTTTGTTATTTTTTTGACATCAAAAAAGTTTATATTTGCTTCATGCCATCCTCCATTTATGAAAGCATATTCCAGCAATTCCCAACTGTATCTGCAGATGAATGGAAAAATAAAATCATAATAGATTTAAAAGGCGAAAACTTTGATAAACTAATTTGGCATTCCAAAGAAGATATAAAAGTGCTTCCTTTTTATACAAAAGAAAACACAGAACAATATCAACTCCCTATTCCGGAAAAACAAACGGCACATTGGCAGGTAACAGAAAGAATAACTGTTACTGATATTCCATCAGCAAATAAACTCGCCTTGCATGCATTGGAATATGGTGCAACGGCTATTGTTTTTAATCTTCAAAAAAAAGTATTTACCAAACATGATATTGAATCATTGCTAAAAGATATCCTGACAGATATTGCACCCGTTTATTTTGAAAATTATGCCGAAGAAAATAAAACAGTTTTAGAAAATGTTGTAAAAAATGCTTGTCCTGTTGTTGTTACTATTCCGCAACAAGATTCCATCGTAGATGAATTAATGTATGCATTGCAGCATGCAGATTCAAAAGAGAATACTGTTTTTCATTTTCACATCGGACAAAATTATTTTTTTGAAATCGCAAAACTACGCGCGTTCCGTTGGTTGTGGAAACAAATCTGTGAAAAAAATAATCAACAGTATAGTCTTTTTATTTTTTCAGAAACAGGATTGCAAAGAAGAAATGAAACTGACGAATACACTAATATCTTACGCAACACCACTGAAGCTATGAGCGCTATCCTTGGCGGATGTGATAGCTTAATTATTAACAGCCATGATATAGAAAAAGAAAATTCTGATTTTGGTAAACGCATCGCACGAAACGTACACCACATCTTAAATTACGAATCCTATTTCAACGAAATAACAGATGCCACCAAAGGCAGTTATTATATTGAATACCTTACATATCAGTTAGCAAAAAAAAGCTGGGAGAAAATGTCTGAACCCTGATGTACATGATTAAAGGATTGCTTGATTTAGAAATAATAATTTTATGTTACATGAAGACCTCACTGGAAAGATTATAGGATGCGCTATTGAAGTCCATAAAAGATTGGGAAAATGGCTTTCAGGAAGTAATTTACCAACGTGCATTAAAAATTGAGATGGAGCTTGCCAAGATTGAATTGAAAGAGAGAAGGAGATGGTGATATTGTATCGTGATAAAGAAATTGGAACACGACGCGTGGATTTCTTTGTTCAGAATTCAATAATGGTCGAGTTAAAAGCTGTCATAACATTAGAGGATGTGCACTTGGCACAAGCAATAAATTATCTTGAAGCTTATAACATGCAAATTGGTTTATTGATAAATTTTTGGTTCAAAGGAACTGGAATTTAAAAGAGTACACAATAATAAACTCTTGTAACATTTTACCTGTATAAAATCCTTATATCCTTCTATTCATGTACATCAGGGTTTAGATAATTATTATCTTTCATCTATAAAATATCCAAACCTAATCCGTAAATTCATGACTCAATCCATAACACATAATTCATAATTTATGCAGACATACGACTACGACTATGTAATCATTGGCAGCGGATTCGGCGGCTCCGTATCCGCTCTGCGACTATCAGAAAAAGGATACAAAGTATTAGTCATTGAAAAAGGAAAATGGCTGCAAGGTGATGATTTCCCGAAAACAAACTGGAACCTCCGTAAATTCTTTTGGCTGCCTGCGTTAAAGATGCAGGGATTATTCAAGCTCACGTATTACCGTCATGTTGCCATCGTAAGCGGTGTAGGTGTTGGGGGAGGTTCATTGGTTTATGCAAATACATTACCGATTCCCAAAACAGAATTTTATAATTCAGGGAACTGGAACGGACTCGAAAGCTGGGAGGATGATTTAAAACCGTTTTATACAACGGCTTTAAAAATGTTAGGAGCAGAGCGTCATCCCTATATGAGCCGCAACGATAAAGCGATGCAACAGCTTGCGGCAAATATCGGATGTCCCGAAAAATTTGATAAAACAAATGTAGCCGTCTATTTTGGCAAAGCGGGAGTAACTGTTCCCGACCCATACTTTGATGGGAAAGGTCCGGACAGGACAGGTTGTATTTTATGTGGCGGCTGCATGTTAGGCTGCCGCTACGATTCGAAAAATACGCTCGATAAAAATTATTTACACCTGGCACAGCAATTGGGAACGGAAATCATTGCAGAAAAAGAAGTGTACGATGTGCTGCCTTTAAGTGCA
Organism: Sphingobacteriales bacterium; assembly: GCA_043757615.1. Lineage (GTDB taxonomy): Bacteria > Bacteroidota > Bacteroidia > Chitinophagales > JADIYW01 > JADJSS01. The sequence continues at coordinate 5,688 of JAYVPA010000034.1, forward strand.
GATGGAAATGACGGTTATGAAATAAAATACAAAGATTCTTTGTCGTACTTTCCGAAGAAAGGAAGCGTTAAAGCGAAGGGCGTTATCTTTGCCGGAGGTGTACTGGGAACAGTAGATTTGTTGCTGACCCTGAAAGAAAAATCGCTACCCAATTTATCCTCTAAAGTTGGAGCGGGCATACGTACCAATTCCGAAAGTCTGATTGGGGTAACGACCTATGATAAAGATGTTTCTTTTTCCGAAGGCATTGCCATTGGGTCTATTATAAATATTGATGACCACACACACTTGGAGCCGGTAAAATATTCTGAGGGCGCAGGTTTCTGGCGAATCCTGATGGCACCTATGGTGACAGGCAGTAATATCTTAATCCGGTTTTACAGAATGATGAAAGATTTTGTGATACATCCCATCAATAATTTTAAAGTATTTTTTGTAGACGACTGGAGTAAAAAGACGCAGATTATGCTGTACATGGAAAGTATCGATTCTACCCTGAGTTTCAAGCGGGGATGGTTCGGCAGAATGAAGACAAACTTGGAAAGCGGTCCTGCACCTACGGCCTTTAATCCTAAAGCACAGGAGCTGGCACGCGAAATGGAAACCATCATCAATGGAAAGGCAATGGTGATGAATACGGAAACCTTGTTTGGTATTCCTACCACTGCGCATATTTTAGGCGGTGCCTGTATGGGTAAGGATGCTAATGAAGGTGTTATTGACAAAGACAATAAAGTTTTCAACTATAAAAACATGATGGTCTGCGACGGCAGTATGATTTCCGCCAACCCAGGCGTAAACCCTAGCCTAAGCATTACCGCTATTACCGAACGCGCTATGAGTAAGATGCCACTGAAAGGGGAGAATGTGGAGTTTGTTTAAACCAACCGCTTAATCCCTCCTCGGGGGAGAAATTGCCTGCTAATTGAACTACGCACTCACCCGATATTACGGTTGCCGACATCCGCGATGTCTCTGTATGAAGATTGGTTGATGTGTGTTTTACACTTTAGATTACTATTCGTATTTTACTACAAATGTATCTTTATATTTATCAGACAGAACTAATTTGAGTGCATCTGCATACGCACGGTTCTGGTATTTGCCGATACATAATTTATAAACGGTTTTTCCATTCAGGTCTTCCTGTTCTACCAAAAGCGGCTGGTTATATTTTGCTTCCAATTCTTCAATAATAGCAAAGATGATATTCATGTCAGAAAAGATTCCAAGCTGCAATCCATAAAATCCGCTTTTTGTTTTATCTAATCTTGTAATAATAAAATAAGCTGAACGATTAGTAATACCGCTTGAGTTAGCTTCTTTTATTTCTGTTGCAGGTTGTGGTTGTGGTTTTTCAGTTTGTTTAGCAGCAGTTTTGCTATCTGTAATGGACGCCATAACTTTCAAAGAAGTTTTATTTGAATCAGTGCTTGCTGTTGTAGCTGAATCATATTGCTGAATACCATTTTGTCTTGCTATATCAACAGATGAAGCAAATAAATCAGTAGGGATGCTGTCTGGTTTTACAATTTCAATTTTCACGTAAGCTGTTCCTTTATTTCTGTAACCTAATAATTCAGCAGCTTTAGTAGATAAGTCAATGACTCTTCCTTTTACATAAGGGCCTCTGTCGTTCACCTTGACAAATACAGATTTATTATTCTGCGCGTTCGTTACTTTTACTATAGTACCTAATGGTAATGTTTTGTGTGCAGCCGTTAATTTGTTTTGAGAATAAATTTCACCGCTTGCAGTTGGTCTGCCGTTAAATTCAATTCCATAAAAAGAGGCAGTGCCAAATTCAGTTTGAGAAAAAGCAGAACAGGAACAGAAAACGCTAACAGTAAGTAAAAACGCAAATATTTTTTTCATGGCAAATCTTTGGTTTAATGAAGAACTTATTTTGCCTTAAAAGTTCTTTGCAAAGATACTGTCGGGTCTTTACGGGGCTGTTAACTCGGAACAGAGTTGCAATAAAGGTTCAGTTAAAATAGCGTGTCCGCCTTTGTAAAAAATATGTGAAAATGTTATGCCAGCGTTACCTAAAGTGTTTAAAGCTGATTCATAAACCTCCTTACTTATAAATTCGTCTTCATCACCTACCAATAAATAAGGATGTAGTGAATTTAATTTTGAAATATCTTTTAAACAGTCGTTTGGTACGTTACCTCCCCAAAAAACAATGCGGTTCAGGCGCTTATGTGTCTGCATTGCCCATCTGGCAATGGTTGCTGCACCTTGTGAAAACCCCAAACCAATAATTTTTGCGTCTGTTTGTGAAGTTAATGTTTCGTAAACCTTATCCAAATATAAAATGTAGTCATTTATCTCATTTTCCCTGTCTTCTGAAGTCATCCAGGATGCACCAACTCTGCCGTTCATATCTTTCACGTAAAACCTGTTTAAAGCTTCCGGAACAATGACAAAATTCTCTTCAGGATTCAATTCTTCAAATTTTTTGATAAAAAACTCAGCAAGAAATCCGTAGCCATGCGTCACAATCCAAACTAATTTTGTTTTTTCGGATAAAGTACCGTACGTAGAAACACGTGCAGTTTTTTGAGTTATAACAGAATGAGATGTTGACATAAATAAATTTATTCAACCAAATTAATTAAAAAGTAGTAAATTTTCGGAATATTATATTCAATGCAAGACTTTAAGAAATACTATATAATAAATGCGCCGCCGGATATGTTATATCTGGCATTAACAAATCCGGTGATTATAAAATTGTGGTCAGGAGACGATGCAGAAATGTCAACGATACCCGAAAGTGAATTCTCACTTTGGGAAGGAAATATATGCGGCAAAAATTTAGAGTTTGAAGAAAATAAAAAGATTGTTCAGGAATGGTATTTCGGTGATCAGGCAGAAGCATCTATCGCAACAATTTTGCTGCACGAACACAAACAAGGAACCTCGGTAGAATTACGTCATACCAATATTCCAGATGAAGACTATGATGATATTGCAGAAGGATGGAATGGTCAGTATTTCGGTGCACTACAGGACTTTTATGACGAAGGGTAAAATAAATTAATTATGCAATATCAGGACATACTTGTAGAAAATAAAGAAGCAATAACGATTATCACTTTAAATCGTCCGTCATCCTTAAATGCATTGACGCCAATAATGATACGCGAATTAAAAGTTGCATTGAAAGTAATTGCTGCCGATGTTAATTGTAAAGTAGTTATTTTAAAAGGAGCAGGCAGAGCATTTTCTGCAGGTGTGGATTTAAAAGCGATGAATGAATCATTGGTTGGCGGACAATTTACACAATACGAAATTATACAGGAAGGAAATGATATCGCAAAAATTTTACGGATAATGCCGCAACCGGCAATTGTTCAGGTGCACGGACATTGTTATACAGGCGCTACAGAGCTGATGATGTTTTTTGATCTAATCATTGCAGCAGAAGATACAAAGATAGGAGATACGCATTCGAAATGGGGAATTATGCCAACCTGGGGAATGACTCAACGTCTGCCGAGATTAGTAGGTATCATGAAAGCAAAAGAATTATCATTTACATGTAAGCCAATAACAGGGAAGGAAGCCGAAAGAATCGGATTGGTGAATCGGACAGTGCCTTTGGAAGAACTGGATAAAGCTGTTTTAGAATTAGCAAATGAAATACTTCAGAATTCTGCACAAACTATTGCAGCCATGAAACATTTATACAACGAAGGAATTTATACAACATTAGAAGAAGGTTTGAAAATAGAAACAAATTTTAAAGCAGAAATTACTGACCGGACAGAATTCTTAAGAGGCTTTGAAAAAAATAAATAATCAATTTTTATATTTAATTCTGCTTCAAAATCTTTTTAACTAATAAGATGGTTTCAGTTTCAATAGATAAGAAATAAATATCGTTTGCTAGGTCTGAAATTGAAATAGTTTTTTCTATACTGTTGCTTGTTATTTTAATCTCATCTTCCTGCATAATTTGTCCGATCAGATTTCTCAAAATAAGTTTATAGATTCCATTTTCAATACCTGATCCGGTAATGATTATTATGTTTTTTGCAGGGTTTGGAAATATCTGAAGTTGTTCGTTGTTTGTATTTGTTGGTATGCCTGTTACATTACAATTTACAAATAAAGTACTGCTGGTTGCCGTACAACCATTTGCATCATTGCCTTTTACATAATAATTTCCTGACTGAGAACATTTATGAAATAAACCAACATCAATAGAAGTAGGATTTCCTGTAAGATACCATTTAACAGGCTGTACATAAGGAGAAAATAATGTGTCATTCCTTAAAACAATAGTTAATCCATTTTGGGGATTTCTAACAGTAACAGATGTTACAGTAGAAGTCTTAGAACAATTATTTGCATTGGTAACTTTTACTGAATAACTTCCTGTGTTTTTTACAGTGATACTTCTTGTCGTTAACCCATTGCTCCATAAATAAGAACTTCCAATGCTTGATGTAAGAATAACAGAATCACCCTGACAGAAAGTTGAATTACCGCTTGCAGTAATCGTTGCGGTTGGCAATGGATTTACAGTGATAGATGTTGTGGCAGAAGTCTTAGAGCAATTATTTGCATTGGTAACTTTTACAGAATAACTACCAGTATTTTTTACAGTGATACTTCTTGTCGTTAAACCATTGCTCCATAAATAAGAACTTCCAATGCTTGATGTAAGAATAACAGAATCACCCTGACAGAAAGTTGTATTACCACTTGCAGTAATCGTTGCGGTTGGCAAAGGATTTACAGTAACAGGTATTACAGTAGAAGTAGCTGAACAATTATTTCCATTCGTAACTTTTACAGAATAACTACCAGTATTTTTTACAGTGATACTTCTTGTCGTTAAAACATTGCTCCATATATAAGAACTTCCAATGCTTGATGTAAGAATAACAGAATCACCCTGACAGAAAGTTGTATTACCGCTTGCCGTAATCGTTGCGGTTGGCAAAGGATTTACAGTGACAGATGTAGTGGCAGAAGTTGCAGAAGAACCATTAGCAAACGTAACTTTAACAGTATAATTTCCTGTATTTTTTATAGTAATGCTTCTTGTCGTTAATCCATTATTCCATAAATAAGAACTAACGGCATTCGCGGTAAGAATTACTGAGTCACCTTGACAAAAAGTTGTTGGGCCACTTGCTGTAATTGTTGCAGCAGCAGCAGTTATAATGTCAAAATTCTGAGAACAAGTAATACCATTATAGGTTGCCTGAAATTTATAGGTTCCCGCAATTGTTGGAAGCAGTTTTGACCAACCCCAATAACTTGTTTTATAAAATGTATTAACGTTGTATGTCCAGCTGTTAAAAGTGCTGTTATTTGGATTTAATATTTTTAAATCAATACTTGCTCCTGCAGGTATTTCTCTTAAAAAGATATAGAATTTAGCATAACCCGGTGACAGTCCTGCACCCTGAAATGGTATCGTAAAGGAAGTACTTTCATTAGGTGTATCGGTAGTAGGACAACTGGCTAATACCAAGTCAGTAGTATTAGTGGAAACTTTTACAATAGAAGGATCTGTATGGGGTTTTTGAGAAGCCCACCATGTACTGGCATTTAAAGTATTACAGGCACCGGAATATGGATCTTTTCGTGTAGCATTAGTATTTCCTGACCATACTTCAAAATGAAGATGCGGACCAGATGAACTTCCTGAACTACCAACTACACCTAAATATTCACCAACAGCTACAGTTTGACCAACTGTTTTTGCCGTCACTGAATTTTTTTTCATATGCCAGTATAATGCTTCTGAACCATCTGTATGTTGAATAATAATATAGTTGGCAGTTAAATTATTAGAAGAACAATTTCTGTCAAAATTGCCGTCAGACCTTGCAATAATAGTGCCAGCAGCAGCAGCAACTACTTCTATCTGATTATTATCCATTTTATAAAATCCATAAGGAAAAATTGCAATATCAGTACCTCTGTGTCCGTCATATGTATTAGTTTCACAATTGAAGTCTTTGATATTACTTGCAGTAGTATCTTGGTCAACAAATGCACCGATAAAGTGAAACCCACAATCTGTAAAACCTGCAGCAGCTTTTATTGGCCAGTTTAAAAGAGTGGTCATTATACGGTTTTGTGATGCTCCGTTATTAATACCTAACAGCCTGTTATTATTTGCAATTTCTGCTTCAATCCGTTGATATTCCAGTGCTGAAATGCAAGGATGTGCTGCATCATTTTGTTCGAATATATATTCGCCGCCAATTGGAGCCGATGAAACTCCCGGATTTTGTGCCGTTATTTGCAGAAACAAAAAACAGAATGCAACCAATATGATTTTTGCTGATTTTTTATACATAAGAAACGTTTCTATAATAATTAAAAATAAGTATTAATTATTAGTTCCGCTAATTAATTTTTAACGTGTTGTTAGTAATTTTGGATAAAACAAAGAGTAAGATTGATAAAGTAGTATTTGAAATTTACAAACTAAATATTTAGATTTATAATAAAATCAATTCGATGAAAAATCTATTTCTTACAGTTTATATTTTTGTAGCATTCATCAGCAGTACACTAGCAGGTACAAATTTTATTATAACAACATCGTTGGATAGTAAAAATATGCCATCAGATAAACTTACAGAAATTCCTTTTGATAAAGATCATGAATACCTGATGTTTGTTTACAAAGATGACAACAGTGCCTGGGGCGTTGAAAAAGTTTATTTTGAAATCAGTATATATAATGAAGATAAAGATAAGTATGTATATGAAGATTTATATACAGTTGATACAAAAACAGACTGGGGGTTTTGTTATAAAGGAGTAAAATTTAATACTACAGGTAAAATTAAAATCAGAGTTTTTACAAATGATGATGAATTAGTGACGAAATATATTTCAGTAGTAAACTAAATCAACATGGCTATCTGGAAACAAACTATTTCAATCGATGACGTGAATCATCAAAGCAAAGGAACCATTGGGGAGTATCTCGGCATAGAGTGGTTGGAAATAGGAGCCGATTTTGTAAAAGCAAAAATGCCTGTTGACCACAGAACAAGGCAGCCGATGGGTTTATTACATGGCGGTGCATCTGTTGTATTAGCAGAATCCTTAGGCAGTATGGCTGCTAATTTATGTTTAGATATCAGCAAAGAATATGCAGTCGGTTTGGACATTAATTCAAATCATCTGAGAGGAATAAGAGAAGGTTTTGTTTTTGGTATTGCAAAACCCATTCACCTAGGCGGAAAAACTCAAGTGTGGGAAATTAAAATTTATGACGAAAAAGATAAACTTGTAAATATTTCACGACTGACAATGGCAGTGTTGAGTTATAAATAGTTAAACAGCAGCATGTAAACATATATAGATAATTTTATCAGTATAATTATGAGAAAAATGAAATAACTTTATTATCTTTAATACAGATATTAACGAATCAAAATCAGTTTATGAAAAAATATTTACTTTTAAACTTACTTATCCTTTCAGCCTTTTTTGTAAACGCAACTAACACCGGATTTTTAGGAACGGTTCTTAAAAATTATTCATCAGGTAATCTAAAAGGTGTTTTAATTACCGATGTTATAGAAAATAGCGCTGCTGAAAAAGTTGGCATTAAAGCAAATGATATTGTTACACAAATAAGTGGTACGCAAATCTCTGCTACAGAAGAAATGCTGAAATTAATTGCTTCTTTTAATGTGAATGATGAAGTAGTGATTACTTACGTAAGAAATGGAAACTCTTCTTCTGTGAAAGCAAAATTAGGTGTTAAGCCGGAAGCAAAAAATTATCTGTTTACAAAATCAATCCAATCCGATGGAGTACATTGGACATTTGAAGATGATAATACAGAAATCATTTTTAAAGATGAAACACCATCTTTATTGATACAAAAAAACAAAGATGGCAGCAATCAAAAATTAAATCTATCTGTACCATTAGCATCTCCTGAAATGGCAGATAAATTAGCAAGTTTGTTAAGTTTTAAAAGACAACAGTTGGATTGCAGCTGTAACTGTACAGCATTCAACTACACGTTTTATAAACTGCCAAAAGATGCTGATGTCAGTGCATTAAAAACAGATCTGATTGCAGATAAATTTACAGTTGCTCCAAATCCTACAAACGGAAAAATTACAGTTAATTTCTCTTCACCGGAAAAAGGGACTGCATCTTTAGCTATTTATGATATTACAGGAAGAATAATTCAATCTGACATCATTCAAAATTTCACCGGCGAATTCTCTATGCAATACAATATGGAAAGAGAGGCAAGAGGTGTTTACTTTGTACAGGTAAAGATTGGTGATAAATCCACGGTACAGAAAATTGTGCTGCAATAAATCAGTTTCTTGATATGGTAATGTCAAATTTTAGTATTAAATATCAAAGCCTGTTATCTTTTCCATAAAGAATTGCTTTGCATGATTGATTTTTAGCTAAATAAATTAATTCTTTCTGGAACCTATCAATACTACTTGGTTCAACAATAATTTCTAACTTTAATTTGTCTTTCTCTTCTTTTCTGTATTCTGTGGCAACATTTTTTTCCATTAAAATTTCAATTCCAATATGCCCATAATTATTAATTGGATAAAAATTCATTGAAAAATAAGAATAACCATTTTCTTCGCCGGTTTTATAGAAGAGATTTTCTTTTATTTGGATAATCAATTAAGGATATTGCAAATTCTAATAAAGATTCAGATGTGCATATACTTCTGTAATACCTTGAAAGGTACAATTTGATGCTGTTGCTCTTAATTCGAACATGTCATCATCTTTCCAAATAACATTTAATTCTAAAAATGATTTTTTATTTTCAGTTTCCATATCTTTATTTCTTAATCACTTCTTTAATGGCATTTCCAATACAACCGCTTGGCATTTGTATATGCAGTAAACTTGTTATAGTTGGAGCGATATCGGTCATGTATGTTTTATCATACATCTTTCCTTTGTTAACACCATAGCCATAAAACAATAATGGAATATGCGCATCATAAGGATTCCAGGCACCATGTGTAGTGGCAATACTCTTTCGCACATCATCTATCCATTCAGGCTCATTTAAGAAAACAATCTCACCGCATCGTGTCGGATAATAACCATTCGTCAGCATCTCTTTTTGAATAGAATTAACAGTATAATTTTCAAGCTTTTCATATCTCATCACACGGCTTATTCCATTTTCATTTGATAAAAAATCAATCGCATCATTGATAATAACATCCGCAGTTAATTTGCGTTTTACAATTTCTTCCATGTTAAAGAAAAGCTGATTATTTTCTTCTCCTTTTATCATGTCATTAAAACTAGTATCATATTTTTCTGCTAAATAATGATTGATTTTTTTTGTTAAAGGAGAAAAATAACCCGCAGGAATATGGTGTTCTTCATTGTTAATACTATCGGGCACATGCGCTACACCATGGTCTGCGGTTAAGAATAAGGTGTAATTATTTTTCCCGATCCTAGTATCAAGATAAGTCAGAAACTCCCCTAATTGCACATCCAGTTGTTTATAACATGCATTCATTTCTTTAGAAAAAGGACCATACGCATGACCAATTAAATCAGGTGTAGAAAAAGATACTGTCAGCATGTCTGTCACATCATCTTTCCCTAAATCATAATTTTCGATAGCTTTTTCTGCTAAAAGTTTTGTGACTTTATTGCCATAAATGGAATATTTAATATTATTACCTAAACTGTCAGGACAAAATTTATCATTAAAATCTCCCAGCCATGTTGGCATCGTTTGAGTATAATAACTGCTTGTGATAAATTTTTTAGATGTTTCGGAAAACCAGATGGCAATATCAGCTTCATGACCGGCAGGCAAAATGGCGCTTCGATCTTTTAAAGCAACTCCTACAACTTTTGCTTTATATTTTGTAGCAATCTTTAATTCATCACCAATGGTGGTTGTTAATAATAATCTCGGACTTCGTTGTCCTGCATCATCATCTTTAAATAGATTTTTTCCAACTGTTGAAACTGTTTTATCTGTTACACAATATCTGCTTTTTGTAGAGGTTTTTTCAAACCAGTTATTTCCTGTAATCCCATTTATTGCAGGTACAGTTCCGGTAAAAATAGACGAATGCCCGACCGCAGTTACCGTTGGTGTATAAGGTATAAATGTGTTTTCACAGCTAAATCCATCTATCATTAATCTTTTAAAACCATTTGTTCCGAAACTATCATAGTAATAATATAAATAATCCCAGCGCATCTGGTCAATAACAACACCAACTACTAATTTTGGACGCGCATTTTGTGCAACAGGTTTTGCTATATTTTGAGAAAAGGAAGCGGAAAGAAAAAGGCTGCAAACCAAACTAAAAAATACTATCTTTTTCATAAAAATGAATTTGAATGTAAGGTAACAAAAGAAATAATGCAGTATGTGAAATTTTCATGTAATAGTTGCGTGTAAATGATTCAAGTGTGTTTCTGTTTTTTTGATTTATAATTTTTATCTTCGTACTATGGCAGGGAATTCATTCGGAGAAATTTTTCGCATCACCACTTTCGGCGAAAGTCATGGCGCTGCATTAGGTGTTATTATTGACGGCTGTCCGGCAGGTTTAAAAATAGATACAGCATTTATTCAATCGGAATTAGACAGAAGAAAACCGGGACAATCCAGTATTGTTACACAACGAAAGGAAGCAGATGAATTTGAAATCTTATCAGGAATTTTTGAAGGTGTAACACAGGGAACTCCCATTGGAATTATCATCAGAAATGAAGACCAGAAATCGAAAGATTACGAACATATAAAAGATAGTTTTCGTCCGTCACATGCTGATTTTACGTACGATACAAAATATGGTTCACGTGATTACAGAGGCGGCGGAAGAAGTTCAGCAAGAGAAACTGCTGCCCGTGTTGCCGCTGCTGCAATAGCCAAACAATTGTTATCGCATTTTGGAATTGATGTAAAAGCGTATGTTTCAAAAGTTGGCAAATTGCAACTTGAAAAAGATTATAAAGATTTGGATTTATCTAAAACTGAAGATAATATTGTTCGTTGTCCTGATGCTGCGACTGCAAATAAGATGATTGAACTTATTAAAGAAGTGCGCAAGGATGGTGATACGATTGGCGGTTTGGTGAGTTGTGTAATTACAGGTGTTCCGGTAGGTTTAGGGGAACCAGTTTTTGATAAACTGCATGCAGATTTGGGAAAAGCGATGTTGAGCATTAATGCAGCAAAAGGTTTTGAATACGGAAGTGGTTTTGGAGGAACGGAATTACGCGGCAGTGAACATAATGATGCTTTCTATAAAGATGAAAATGATAAAATAAAAACTAAAACAAATTATTCTGGTGGTGTGCAAGGCGGCATTTCGAATGGCATGGATATTTATTTTAATGTAGCATTTAAACCTGTTGCAACGATTATGCAGGCACAGGATTCTGTAGATAAAGATGGTAACGATGCTGTAATTACAGGTAAAGGCAGACATGATCCTTGTGTGCTACCACGCGCGGTGCCCATCGTAGAAGCGATGGCTGCTTTAGTGATTGCTGACTATTTATTGCGGAATAGAAATAGCAAGTTGTAATTACTTCTTTTTCTTTTTACAGCATTTCTTCTTTTGCTTCTTTACTGTTTTTGGTTTTACGATTTCAGTTTTTGTTTCCTGTTTTATTTCAGTCTTTATGTCTGGTTTATAAATGTTTGCTGAGGTGGGAACTACAGTTTTTACAGACTTTCCATTTCTGTAATACGCATCGTTTTTCCATGAATTAAATGTATTCGGTGCTCCAATTTTAGTAGAATAGTTTTTATTGATTAAAGAAGTTTCTGTACTATTTCCGCTTTGCAAATCACCTTTTACATTATTTGCAATTTCAACATGATTGCCGTCAATGTTATACAAACCTTTCAGTAAACCGGAACCGGTAATTTCATTTGCAATAAAATTCATATTATCACCTGAATTTCCATTCATGACAATACCATAGCTTTCTATTCTATTTCTGAAAAAAGTATTGTAAGGTCCGTTGGCACCATGTGAATTATCAATAATTAAATTCTGGAAAATATTTCCTTCAATTAGATTAGCGTATGGATAATTTCCATGTAACACAACATCACCGGCAGAGTTACTCGGAAACCAGCCTTCTGCCCAGTAAGGGTCATAAGAATAATTATACGCGATAACATTTCCGTTTGCTTCTGCCTGTAATAAAAATGAGTGACGTAAATGCTTCGCAATATTATCAAAGATGAAATTATCGCTTGCTCCAAACTGTAGCACAACTCCATAACCTTTTCCGCCGCTGCCATAGTCAAATGCATCATGCAAATAATTTCCTGAAACAGTAATGTTTGCTGAGCTTTGCAGGGTGATATGTGCATAGTTAGCATTTTCCATTTCAACACCTTTTACCCAGCAATTCAATGCGTAATTAAAAAAGATGTTAGAGTTTTGTGAGGTGGTGGCATCACTTCTTTTTATTTTCAATGATTCAATTCCGACATTTTGAATCGGATTTATTTTTTGTATGATTGGATTATTTGCTGCAGCAAAATCTAATCTAAAAGATTTTTCAAATGAAATTTCATTGCCGTTTATTTTAGTGATTTTTACAATCTGAAAAAAATAATTATAAGCCCAGTTCGATGCTAATAAGTTATTAGCTGTTTGTTTAACCACAACGTAATCACCCACAGCAAAACCTGATGTACTGTTTACTTTTATCACCTTACTTTCTTTTATAGTGCCTGATAAAATAGGTGATGAGGTTGTTGTGACATTTCCTTGAATGGAAAATAAATCACCACTACCACCAAGATTAAAATTTAAAATAGTTTTATCACTTCCTTGTCCCTTAATCAAAACATTGGATGGGATGCTGATAGATTTTTTAAACAGATAACTTCCGGCCGGAATATCAATAGTCCCAAAATTGCCGTTCAGTGACTTAATTGCATTTTGTAAGGGGGTAGAATTATCTGTTGTGTTATCCGGATTACCGCCAAAATTAACGAGATTGATTTTTTTTGCATTAGCCGGTATTGTAAATGAATTTCCGGTATTGTTCCAGTCAGTAGTAATTTTAGCAACAGAATAGCAATTATATACGATCAGCAAAATGAAAAGAAGAAACGTTGTGTATTTACTCATAACAGGCGGATTAGGATAGATTGTTCAAATATTATACCATTTTATTTTGTATTTCATAGAATAAATTTCATATTAATAAATTCTTAGAAAGAGCTTTCTTCTTGCAAAATTAAAATGATGAAGAATAAAAACATAATTCCTAAAGCAAAAATAGTCAAACAAAAACAAGTAACGGTTCAAAATAAATTTATTACCTCCTATCGTAAGTGGTTGGAGTTTTCAATAATTTTTATTTTAGTTTTTATTACATACGGCAACTCTCTCAAGAATAATTATAATATCGATGGTGCATATGTTATATCCTTAGACGAAGGTAACCTGCAAACTGAAAAAGGAATTTCAGCGATTCCCGAAATTTTTTCTTCAAAATATAATGAGGGACTGGGCGTTACTTATGGATACCGTCCTTTTGGAAAAGTTACGATGGCGATTGAATATTCGTTATGGAGAAATAATCCACAGTCAAGCAACTTTCTTAATCTATTGTTATCAAAAGCGCTTTTTTTTAAACAAAAACAAAAAAAAGATCAAAAATACTTGACAAATAGAATTTAATTGTCTAATATTACATCATAAACCCTTTTGAACCCTTAATTATTTAAGAAACAGACCTAATGACCCATTTTCAATTAATTTATTTTATACTTATTTAAGTCGTTATTTAGTTTCAGAATTATTTCGTGTCCAATAGAGTGTTTAAAAAAAATATTTTTAACATTTAAAGCCCTTTGTCATGAAACACCTTAACAAAACCCTTTTCCTAATTGTGCTTATAGCATCATTTGGAACCATTAACGCACAAAGCGATTTGTTAGCAGATAACACAGTTACTGTTCCAAGCAATATTGCAGCGTTGTACAAATCAGATAATAAAGTTACTATCAGCGAATTTATGCCCAATCAAACGGAGAACAGTTCATTGGTAAGCGTAAAATGTTCAGATCCGATAACTATGCAGGTTAAAGTTTTTAACATGGATGGAAATCTGGCAAAACAGGAATCACATGCTTTAAATACCGGTGTGAATGAATTGAATATTAATTTGAATGATTTGTCTGCAGGTATGTATATGGTACAATTCTATTCTAAAGAAGGAAGTGCCGTACGCAGATTTGTGAAAGCAAATTAAAAAATAAATGGAATTTTAATTCGGCGAATTAAAATTGATTACCTCGACAGTTTTCGAAAAACGTGCGTGATATAAATTACGTACGTTTTTTTTATTTTATAAAATCATCTTTTGTCATTGTCATTTCAGCATACTCTACATCCACAAAAATAAATTCCATTAGTGAGTTTTGAAGATATAATACTAATGCAATTATCCGGATTGTAATTTGTTTTTTAAAAATGCTTTCCTTGTTGCGTATAGAAACTATATGAGAGAAATAAATTATAAACGCAAGTATAGCACAAAGAAAGATTTTTAATTTAAACTTAAGTTTTATCTCCTTGTTGCATACCAGTCACCGGAATTTCCTGAAGCAGATAGAATACCGGAAAGGCTGTCATCCGTAATTACTGTACCTGTATAAACATCACCGTTAGCAAAATTAATACTTACTGCATTGCTTTTTGTTCTCCATCTTCCGGAAATTGTATCAGAACTTCTATAGTTTTTCACACTGCTGTCAGCATAAAAGGACAACTGAGATTGTGCGTAAAAAGTAAATGTTGAATTATTTTTAAAATGTAAACTCCAGTTTGTTTCAGCTAATGGAAAACCATTATTGACTTCTGTTTTTTTCTTACAGGAGAAAAGTCCTATCGCTAAAAAGAAAATAAATATTCGTTGCATACTCAGATTTAGAAGCAACAAATTACGGAAAATTTATAAATCATTCAATAATTCGTTGTCTTCGCCCATTAAAGGAGCAGCCCAACTTGGTTTTGCAGGAGTTTCAGAAAATTTAAAGGGCTGGTTTACACCTTTCACTTTCCCGTAATCCGCATGTTCAACTTCAAAAAACATATCACGCTCATTTAAATGGATATTTTTTTCGGCCTCATCTAATTCGAGAATAGGTGTGAGGCAAACATCGAGTGGTTCTGCAAGTTCAGCCCATTCATCTCGCGTTTTTGTGATGAAGATATCCTGTAAATCTTTTTTTAATTTTTCTACTTCGTCAGGAATGGGCATCATACGTGGACCCCAATCAGGCTTACCTAATAAGATACATACGCCTTGCCAGAATTTCGGTTCTAAGGCACCGAGTGCAATCCATTTCTCATCTTTACATTTATACAAATGGTAATTTGCCATGCCGCCGCTGAGCATTGGTTCGCCGCGTTTATGTCTGATATTTGTATTTAAAGATTCGCCAAACTGCATAGACAATAATGGCATTACACAATCAGTCATAGCAACATCTACAAACTGTCCTTTGCCTGTACGTTCACGTGCCCATAATGCAGCTAAACATGCAACTATAGCAGGATAACTTCCACCTGCTACATCGGCAACCTGACAAGCAGGAATAACAGGTTTTTCTATATCCCCTGTTAATCCTAAAACACCTGAGTAACCCAAATAATTCATGTCGTGACCGGCTTTGTCTTTGTAGGCACCAGAATATCCATAACCAGTTAACGCCACATAAATAATTTTCTCATTGTGTTTTTTGGATGAGTCGTAATCAATATTCATTTTTTTCAACACACCCGGACGAAAAGAATCTACAACTATATCAGCTGTCTTTACCAATTCGAAGAATTTATGTTTTCCTTCTTCAGATTTTAAATCTAAAGTAATGGATAATTTACTTCTGTTAATGCTGATATAATTTAACGACTGAGAACCTTTCATTGGCGGGAAAAAGCGATTATAATCAGGGGCTTTAGGATCTTCTATTTTAATTACTTCAGCACCAAGGTCTGCCATCATTTGTGTAGCTAGTGGTCCTGGTAACAATCTGCTCAAGTCTAATATTCTGATTCCTTGTAATGGTCCTTGTAGAGGTTTGCGTGACATATTTTCAACTATTTTTTTCTGTCAGCAAAACTAAATACTTTTTTTAATAAATCTGTAGTACGTGCCAATGGATTTGCTCTGATATTATTTTCTTCTTTCTCTACCATTTTAAAAACGCCGTCTAATGCTTTCTCTGTGACAAAGCCTGTTAGGTCAGTATTTACCGGTTTTACGAAAGGAATCTTGTTGTAAATAGTAGTCGCGTCTGTCCAGTATTTAGTAGCATTGACCTGACCAAGAGACTGGTCAACAATCGGTCTGAATTTTTCTGTCAGAATAGATGTTGTAGCTTGTTTCAAATATGCAGTGCCGGCACCGTTGCCACCTGTAATAATATGCAATGCATCTGTAACAGTCATTTGTCTGATGGCTTGTAAAAATACATCTATCGCAATACCGGATGCTTTTTCAGCAGCACGGTTCAACGAAGTCGTTACATTGTCTACTTGTTTTTGCATGCCTAATCTAAGCATGGCATCCCTTACTTGTGTAGCTTGTTCGGGCCATGGAATTCTCACCAAATCATTACCTAAAAACCCGTCTGTAACAGAAAGTATGTTAACTCCTTTTGTAATGCCTATACCAAGTGCGTCTTTCAGGCCTTGTCCTGCTTCCGCTTCAGTAGGATCGCCGAATGTTGTACCAAGAACAGCGCTAACGGTGTCTTGTATTTGTTGCGTTGTACATCCGAATAAAAATATAGAGATTAAAAAAATACCAAGAAACTTTTTCATACATTCACTTTTTAGAAATCATCAAAATATTTGTCAAGATAATGATTTAATTACAAAATTAGTACCAAATATGAAATACATATGAAAGCTACGGTTTTAAGTATAGGCGATGAGTTATTAATTGGTCAGACATTGAACACCAATGCACATTGGATATCTCAAAAAATGAATGAAGCTGGCATTGATGTTATACATCATATTTCATTAAGCGATGAAAAAAATGATATTATAAATTGTCTGAATAATGCATTGCAAACTTCACAAATAGTTTTAATTACAGGAGGTTTAGGTCCGACTTCTGATGATATTACCAAAGATGTCTTATGTGAATATTTTGGAGGTAAATTGATTTTCAATGAAGAAGCATATAAAAACATAGAAAACATTTTTGCCTTGAGAAAAAGGCTGATTGATGAATCTACCAGGAGTGTGGCATATTTGCCCGATGTCTGTAAAATCATTCAGAATAAATATGGAACAGCTGCAGGAATGATTTTTTCAAAATATGGGAAAACAATTGTTTCGATGCCCGGGGTACCTTATGAAATGAAAGGTATGATTACAGATGATGTGATTCCTTATCTGAAATCAACCTATTCGTTGCCGTTTATTATCCATTGTAATATTCTTACAGCAGGTGTTGGCGAAACACAGTTGGCAAATCGCTTAATAGATTTTGAAAAAAATAAAGATGCGGGAATAAAATTAGCTTACTTGCCGAATGTTGGAAAAGTAAGATTAAGATTAACGATTAAAGGAGAAAATAAAGAAGCACTGGAAAGTGTTATTAATAAAGCAAAAGAAGATGTTGTACATGAGCTTCAGGAATATATTTATGGATTTGATGAAGATACTTTAGAACAAAATATCGGAGATTTATTGATAGAAAGAAGACTGACACTTGGAACCGCAGAAAGTTGTACAGGAGGTTATCTTTCACACTTAATTACATCTGTTTCGGGTAGCTCTGCGTATTTTAAAGGAAGTATTGTATCCTATGCAAATGAAATAAAACAAGATTTGTTATATGTGAAAACAGATACATTAGAAAAATTTGGTGCTGTGAGTGAAGAAACAGTTTTAGAAATGCTGTCGGGTGGATTAAAACAATTGAAAACAGATATTGTAATAGCTGTTTCCGGAGTAGCCGGCCCAAATGGTGGCACACCAGAAAAACCTGTCGGTACAGTATTTATCGGAATAGGAACAAAAGAAAAGTCAATTGTGAAAAAGTTGTCGTTTACCAATCATCGTGACAGAAATATTCAATTATCAAGTATAGTAGCATTGGTGATGCTGAGAAAATACTTATTAAATCAGCTAAAAGCCTGAAAAATTATTTGAATCTTGTATCTTGTAACACCAAATCTTTAATATAAATACAATGGCTGAATACAAATTGCTGATGCCTAAAATGGGCGAAAGTGTTATTGAAGCAACGATACTGACATGGCATAAAAATGTTGGCGATAAAGTAAACGAACACGATGTTATTTTAGAAGTAGCTACAGATAAAGTTGACTCTGAAGTACCAAGCCCTGTAACTGGTGTAATTAAACAATTATTGCACGATGTAAATGTAGCGGTTGGCGTTGGTGAACCATTGGCAATTATTGAAGTTGATGGCGATGCACCTGCACAATACATTCCTGAAAAGAAAAAAGAAGAAGTTGTTGAGAAACAAGAGGTGAGAGATGAGAAGCAACAAGAAAAAGAAATACTAAATGTAATAAAATCTGATGATGCAATTGAAAAGAAAGAACATCTAATACCTGAAAAGATTGAAACAGAAATAAAAAACACAATTTCTCAAATCTCTCATCCGGTTTCTCAAAATCTCTCATCATCTTCCAATAAATATTATTCTCCATTAGTATTGAATATTGCCCAGGTGGAAAATATTTCCTTGCATGAACTGGAAACAATAGCTGGTTCAGGTGCAGAGAATCGTGTAACGAAAGAAGATATTTTATCTTATGTAGATAAAAAGAAAAACGGTTTGACTACAGCCTCAGAAGCCAATAACAAAGAGCAGAAAAAAGAGGAAGTGAATGCTGAAAGTAAAACAGAGAAGAAAGAAGAAAAAATTACAGCACAAAATCCTAATGTTGAAATTATTGAAATGGATAGGATGCGAAAACTGATTTCGCAGCATATGACGAATTCAAGAAAAACAGCAGCGCACGTTTCTTCTTTTGTAGAATGTGATGTCACAAATATTGTTCGCTGGCGAGATAAAAATAAAAATGGATTTCAAAAACGCGAAGGTTTCAGTTTGTCATTTATGCCGATTTTTGTTGAAGCAATTACAAAAGCGATTAAAGATTTTCCGATGATAAATGTTAGTGTGGATGGTGATAAGATTCTGAAGAAAAAAGATATCAATGTTGGAATTGCTACTGCATTACCAAGCGGAAACCTGATTGTGCCTGTGGTGAAAAATGCTGACCAGAAAAGTTTACTAGGCATTGCAAAAGCGATGAATACTATTGTGATAAAAGCGCGTACTAATTCGTTGCAACCTGATGATGTAATGGACGGTACATACACAATCTCTAATATTGGTACATTCGGAAATATTATCGGAACACCTATCATTAATCAGCCTCAGGTAGCAATTATGGCAATCGGTTCTATTACAAAAAAACCGGTTGTGTTAGAAGTTGACGGACAAGATGTGATTGCAATTCGTCATATGATGTATCTTTCCCATACATATGACCATCGCGTTGTAGATGGACAACTTGGAGGAATGTTTGTAAAAAAAGTATCAGATTACCTTGAAAAATTTGACATAAATCAAGATATTTAGTATATTGTAGTTTCCACGCTGCAATTATATGGCAAAAACTATATATAACATAGAAGAATCTAGAAAGGTATTAAAAAATGTATTGTCCTATTTAACACCAATACCTGATCAGGAATTAAATGAACTTGCCAGTCTTTTTTTTTTAGAAGTTTATCCCAAAAAAACATGTATTATTTCACCCTATAGTACAGGAATAAAATTCTATTTTATACAAAAAGGATTAATCCGGATTTATTATATGGCTGATGACAGGGAAATTATGACTGATTTTATGGAAACCAATCAGTTTTTTTTAAATGGCTATACTTTATTTACAGGATTGCCGAACATCGAATATTATACTTCTGTAGAAGAAACAATTTGTCTGGTAGCAGATATGGCAGCAATAGAATTATTATGTATTAAATATCATTCTATTGCGCATTTAGCAAGAAAATTAGTAGAAAAATATTACACAGATTTTATGGAAGTTAACAATAACAGAATATTTTTATCTGCAGAACAACGATATGAAATATTTATAAAAAAACGTTCTTCAATTGCCAATAATATCCCGTTAAAGTATATTGCTTCCTATTTAGGCATCACTCCCGAAACATTAAGCAGATTAAGATCAAAATATCAGAGATAAAACATGAGCAAACCAAAAATAAATATTGAAGAAATACGAAGCCAACTGAAAAAATGTTTCCTGGTATTGTATCCCAATGCAGGATTAGAGGAACTGACTGAATTGGTGAATGAGTTTTCCATTGATAATTTTCATAAAAAGCAAATGATTTTAGAAGCAGGAGATCATTCCGATAATGTTTATTTCGTTTATAAAGGATTAGTCCGTATCTATTATATTAAAGAAGAAAAAGAAATAACTAATTGGTTTATCAAGGAAAATATGATGTTTGCAGCCACTTATTCTATTTTAACCGGTGAAAAAAATTACAGTAATTATGAATCATTAGAAGAGACTGTTGTTTTAAAAATAAAATATTCGATACTCGAATCTTATTATGCAAAATATCATTCTTTAGAGCATCTGGGCAGAAAAATTATCGAATCCTATTATGGTTTTTTCATGAGAAGAGCATATGATGTAATGTTTTTATCAGCTGAGGAACGCTATCAGATATTTGTAAATGACCACAACGATTTATTGAACCGGGTTCCGCTTAGGTATATTGCATCTTATCTTGGAATTACACAGGAAACCTTAAGCAGATTACGTGCAAAACATTAAATTATTTTGGAAGAAAATCTGCATCAATTGTTTTGATAGCATCTTCATTTTTTTGTATAAAAAGAAAATATAATGCAATACCGCTCAGAATAATTCCAAAAGCAAATAATTTATATTGTAACTCAGAGGTATAAAAAATAAATAACCATACTGCTATTCCTATAAATGCAGGTATTGGATACAAAGGCATACGCCATGGAAATTTTTCTTCTTTTTTTTGATGGTGCAACAATATGATTCCGACACTCTGACTTACAAACTGAATAAGTATACGCATGATAATGATGGCCGAAATAATTTCTTTCATTTTAAATAATAGAGAAAAGAAAAATGCTACACCGCCTAATATTAGTAATGAGGTATGCGGAAAATTTTTAGTCGGATGCAGTTTAGAAAATATCTTAAAATAATTTCCGTCAGCAGCAGCAGCGTAAGGCACTCGTGAATAACCTAACATAACAGCAAATAAAGAAGAAATTGCAATAAACAAAATTAATCCGGTTGCTACTTTTGCAATTGTTGTTCCGTATATCTTTTCAAAAAATGTACTGACAATAAATTCAGAACCTTTTGCTTCCTGCCATGGAATAACACCGAGTATGGCTATTTGCATTAATAAATACAAAATAGTAATACCGAAAATTGAAATAAAAATACTGCGGGGAATATTTTTCTCAGGTTCTTTTATCTCACCGCCTAGGTGACAAACATTATAGTACCCTAAAAATGAATAAATAGTTTTCTGACTCGCTGCGCCTAAGCCGACAAAAAATAATGGGGTAAGCGTAAACGCATCTTGTGAATAGGTAAATGCAAGCTTCGCATCGAAATGGGAAAAGCCGCTTATGATTAACCAAAGGATTGTGCCGCATACAATAATACCCATGAATATGGATATTTTTCCAATGGCAGAAATTTTTCTGTACAATAAAAAAATCAGTAATAAAACTAAAGCTCCTGACACACACTTTTGCTGCCATGTTGTTAACGGAATTAAATATTGTAAATAACTTGCAAAGCCAATTGCACCGGATGCAATTACTAATGGAGCCTGAATGGAAGTTTGCCAGATATATAAAAATGAAAAAAGTCTTCCATGTTTCTTGCCGTATAAGTTTTGTAAGAATGCATAGCTGCCTCCTGCCTGCGGCCATTTTGCACCAAGTTCTGCCCACACACAGCCATCGCAAAAGGAGAGCAGTGCGCCTAGCATCCACGCGATGATGCATTGAGGTCCGTTCATAGCACCAATGATAAACGGAATTGTTATAAACGGGCCGATACCAACCATGTCAATCATGTTGATAGCGACTGCTTGTTGTAAACTTAAACCACGAATAAGTTTATTCATTAGTATGCTTTTGGTTTGTACGGAATGTTTTTTAACTGCTCAAAAAACTGATGACATTTTTCTTTCCCTTTCACTCCATTCAGACTGAAATACCAAAATTGCTCCAGATCACCTTGATTCATGGCTAGTTGCATCGTGCCTTGAGATTTATGTTCTGCAATTTCCCAGTTGACAATTATCTTATAGCTCAATGCATTCTTGAAGCCAAATTTTGCACTTTTATCGAAAAAATACATGGGTGCATTTCCTTCAACTTTAGATTCTTTGTAATCTTTTAATTGGGAGAAAGAAAAATGCGTTGTGTCGTTTTTGTTCGCCCCCGTCACTCCTAAGATAATTGGTCTTTGGTCTTCAGGCAATGATTGGATGGTGCGCAATGCTAATAAGGTTGCAGCTTTGTGGTGTGCATGCGTCTCAGGTGTTGGCAGCAAACAAAAAACGAAATCATATTTTGTTCTGGTCATGATTTCTTTTAAACGCGTGGAAACTAAAGAAATATTCCATGTGGTATCCAGTGGTTCGTGTTCATCCAAACCGTAATGCGCATCTTTCTGGTCTAAAAAGAAAATGTTGCGCATGCCGATTATTTTTCCGGCATTCATTAATTCCTGTTTACGTATGCGCGGTAAATTTTCTCTGCCTATTTTTTCATCGGTTAGTTCTAAGCCATAATACGCTTCCGATAAAGTAGAATATTTGTAACCACCTTCACCGTTTGTTATGACACATTGGTCTGCAATGCCATGCATTTCTTTGGTGACCTTATATATAGTTGCGGAAAATCCCGTCTCATCATCAGGATGCGCCGTTACAATAAGAATTCGTATCGTAGAATCTTTTTGTGCATTTGCAAAATAAGTGGAAAATAAAAAAAACAGAAGTAAAAAATATTGTTGCATCGGAAGCTATTTCATTGAAATAATATTTTGGTATAATATGATATAAAAGTAAATGTACTAAATCAGTAAATAATAAGAGTCAAAAACAAGCAAAAAAACGTCAAAAGAAAAATTTATAAATTGACAAATGTCAATTTATAATTACACAACCAAAAAAAAATTATAGTTACATTAGCAACTGTAAGAAATGACGAAACATAAAGATAAATCATTAGAGCAAGAGGCTAAGGATTACTTAAAACAAATACTAACAACCCCGGTTCAAACAGACGCAAATGAAATAGATTTATTAATCAATTTATTTGAACTTGAAATTTGTAAGAAGAACCATGTTATTATTGAAGAAGGTACCGTAGTCGAGTATTACTATTTTATATATAAAGGTATTATCAAAGTTTGTTCTTTTAAAAATGAACGGATAATTGTAGAACGTTTCGAAAAAGAAGGCGTTTTGTTTGGAGGTAATTTTGCACATCTGACAAAAAAAACAGGTACATATTCTTTTGAATCAATAGAAGATTGCATTTTGTTACGAATAAAATATGCTGATTTAGATGATCTGTGTAAGCAATCTCATGGCATTGAAAGATTGTACAGGGTCTTTATGGAACTATTTCATACAAATCATCTGGATAGATTATCTATTTTTAAATCTTTATCATCTGAAGAAAGATATAATGAGTTTGTAGAGAAATACGGATACATTGCTAAGCGCGTATCATTAAAAGATACAGCAAACTATCTAGGCATGACCCCTGAAACGTTAAGCAGAATACGAGCTAAATATGACAGAAGCCCAAAATAAAATTATAGTCATAAGTTTAGAGATACTAAATCATTTTTTATTTTCACAGAAATTGTTAAATTTATGATTCGGCACAGTTGTGTTTTGCAATTACATAAAAATGACCAGATATAAAAATATTATATTAGAACAAGAAGCTAAGGATTATTTAAGGAAAGCATTAAATTTTTCAGTTCAGATAGATGCAGATGCATTAGATTCACTGGTAGATTTATTTGAATTCGTAACTTACAAGAAGAATCACATTATTATTGAAGAAGGTAAGATAGCTGATCATTTTTATTTTATATATAAAGGTCTTATTAAAATATATTTTTATAAAAATGACAAACCCGTTATAGACCGTTTCGAAATAGAAGGAGGTTTAATTGGTGGAAATTTTACACATCTTACGAAGCAACCGGGCACACATATTTATGAGTCGCTGGAAGATATAATGTTACTGAAAATAAAGTATACAGATTTAGATGAATTATGTAAAAAATCACATGATGTAGAAAGATTATACAGGATTAATATGGAATTATTTCATACAAATTATGCTACGCGACTTTATACTTTTAAAGCCTTGTCATCTGAAGATAGGTATCATGAATTCATAACACTGTATGGCGATGTTGCCAATCGTGTTCCATTAAAAGACATTGCTAATTATTTAGGAATGACACCAGAAACCTTAAGCAGAATTCGTGCGAGATACGATAAAAGCAATAAATAGATTACCTTAATTTATTTTCATCTTTCACTTTATTCCAGATCATCATCTGGTTGGAAAATATTTTTGCAAAGCCTTTCACATCATCACCCGTCCAGGCGTTATTCATTTCACCATAACTACCGAATTTACTATTCATTAAATCATAAGAAGAGTCAATGCCTGTCAATTCAAAGCGATAGGGTTGTAGTGTAATAAATACTTTTCCGGTAACGTGTTGTTGTGTGTTTGCTAAGAATGCTTCTAAATCACGCATCAACGGTTCATAAAATAAACCTTCATGCAGATTGTTTCCATAAACATTACTGAGCTGATCCTTCCAGAATAATTGTTGTTTAGTCAATGTATGTTTTTCCAGTAAATGATGTGCTTTGATAATGATTAAAGGTGCTGCCGCTTCAAAACCTACACGTCCCTTGATACCGATGATTGTATCACCGACATGTATATCACGGCCAATTGCATATCCGGAAGCTAATTTATTCAGTTCAGTAATTATTTCTGTCGGATGATTAAATTTCTTATCATTGAATGCAATCAATTCTCCTTTTTCAAATTCCAAACATATTTCTACACTTTCTTTTTTTTCTAATTGTGTTGGATATGCATCTTCCGGTAATGTATATTTTGATGTCAGTGTTTCTTTCCCACCAACGCTTGTACCCCAGATTCCGTGATTGACAGAATATGCCGCTTTATTTGCATCAATTTCAACACTATTTTTTTTCAGATATTCAATTTCTTCTTCGCGCGAAAGTTTATTGTCCCGTATCGGTGTAATGATTTTTGCTTCAGGTATCACAATGTTAAACATCATATCAAAACGTACCTGGTCATTGCCTGCACCGGTGCTGCCGTGTGCGATGTATGCTGCACCAATTTCTTTTGCATATTCAGAAACAGCAATTGCCTGGAAAACTCTTTCTGCAGAAACAGATAACGGATAGGTGTTGTTTTTTAGTACGTTTCCGAATATAAGATACTTAATACATTTCTCATAATATTCTATGATGACATCTTTAACGATAAAATTCTTTACACCTAATTCTTTTGCACGTGTTTCAATAGCAGTTAATTGTTCATCGCTGAAACCACCTGTGTTTACTGTAATAGCATAGACCTCCAGTTTCTTTTCTTCAGTAAGATATTTCACACAATACGAAGTGTCTAATCCGCCGCTGTATGCTAAAACTACTTTATTATTCATGATTTATTTCTTATTTACTTTACTCAAACCGCCTGTCTTCACTACTTTAATACGTTGTGCTTTTGGCGTTTTTAATTTGGTAGAAATTTTTTTGTCTACTTTTTTTACTTTTGCAAATTCCTTTTTCTTTTCTTCTTTCGGATCAAATAACATTCCTGTACATAAACAATTTGTTCTATTGGTTCTTGTAAGTACATCATAGTTGATGCAGCTCTTGCAGCCGCTCCAGAATGCATCATCTTGCGTGAGTTCTGAAAAGGTAACAGGCTTGTACCCTAAATCAGAATTCAGTTTCATTACAGCTAAGCTTGTTGTAATACCAAATATTTTTGCATGCGGATATTTTTTACGTGTATAATCCAATACAAATTTCTTGATTCTTTTTGCAAGACCATGATGGCGGAATTCTTCTTTAACAATCAATCCTGAATTGGCAACATAGTTTTTCCCTTCCCATGTTTCTATATAACAAAAGCCTGCAATAACATTATTCTCTGTTGTAGCAATAATCGCTTTTTCCTGTAAAATTTTCTCTTTGATATATTCCGGATCACGTTTTGCAATTCCGGTGCCGCGTTTCTTAGCAGATTCCTCGTACATTCTGCACAATTCTTCTGCGAAACCAAGATGCTCGATAGCAGCAATCTGTACAATAAATTTTTCGGTGCTGTTTTTCAACTTGCATACATTAAATAGATAAAATATCAATCCTAACAAAATTATATAGCAAAATGTAAATTGAATGTTATATTTTAACATCTGCACGTCGGCGAGGTGGTACACCTCGCCGACGTGGCATTCTAAATATAAATTCACCATTCTTAACTTTTGGCTGATGGATATTGCGTGATAACTAAACAAAATAAATTGCTAACTTTGCCGCACAATTAAAACGCATGAATAGTTTATTTGCTTTTATAGTTCACTGGAATATACGTCCTGAGATTTTTATGATTACCGATAATTTCGGTATCCGCTGGTATAGTTTATTATATGGTGCTGCATTCTTTTTAGGATACAATATTTTATTCTGGGAATTTCAAAAAGAGAATAAAAATACGGAAGGTGCAGATCAGCTGTTGATGTATATGTTCTTTGCTGTTTTATTGGGCGCACGCTTAGGTCATGTGTTCTTTTATCAGTGGGATTATTACAGCCAGCATCTTTTAGAGATTGTGCAAATCTGGAAAGGCGGTCTGGCAAGTCATGGTGCTGCAATAGGAATTACGATAGCTTTGATTTTATACAAATACAAGCATCCTGAATATACATTCTTGTGGGTCATTGACAGAGTTTCGATTCCAACAGCAATCGGCGGTTCGTTTATCCGTTTTGGTAATTTCTTTAATTCAGAAATCGTAGGTGATTATACGAATGGGAAATGGGGCGTTGTTTTTGAAAGAAATAGGGATGAGGTAACGGGTTTATTTGACACCATGCCGCGTGTGCCGATTCAATTGTTCGAAGGTTTTTTATACGTTTTTATATTCATTGTTTTAATCATTATTTATATTCGCTCAAAATATAAACCACGCGAAGGAAGCCTGATGGCTATCTTTTTGTTTATGATGTTTGCAGGCCGTTTCTTTTTAGAATACTGGAAAGTAGATGTCAATCCTTTAACAATGTTTGGTGTTAAACTTACACATGGACAGTGGTTAAGCTTTCCGTTTATTGCGATATCATTCTTTATCTTCTATTTATCTTACAAATATGGAAAACCTCAGGAGCAGGCTGTATAGATAGTTTTTTTTGAAATAAAAAGACTTTGTTTGATTTGTCACACGAACTCTTTTCTTTTTAATTACTTCTTGTTATTTATTTATCTTCTTTAAAATCCAGGCTTATAGAATTGATGCAATAACGTATGCCTGTTTTGTCGCGCGGACCATCTTCAAAAACATGACCTAAATGCGAATGACATTTCTTGCAAACTACTTCTATACGGGTCATTCCATATGTATTGTCTATCCGGGTTTCTACTGCAGAACTTCCTGCATTATCATAAAATGCCGGCCAGCCACATCCGCTATGGTATTTTGTTTCTGACGTAAATAATAAATTGCCGCATCCTTTACAATAATAATTTCCATCAGTATCAGCGTCAGTATATTTTCCGATAAACGGTCGTTCTGTTCCTGCTTCACGCAATACATTATATTCTTCATCAGTTAAAACTTTCTTCCATTCTTCTTCCGATTTGGTTACAGTTGCATTATCCATGATACTTTAGTTTGTTGATTAAACGATTTTTTTAATGAAAAGTTTTATATCTATATTCGTAGTATGAAGTCACATGCTTACAAATATGCGCTTATTTTAACATTTCTCTTCTCTTCCGGATTTCTGTTTGGGTATG
>JAYVPA010000035.1:0-33876 GCA_043757615.1 Sphingobacteriales bacterium
GTTAAAAGACGGTGTTATGATGGAAATTTTCTTCATTCAAGATAGCCTGTAAAAATAAGAAATATCCAGGCATAAAAAGCAGTTTAGAAAATAACGAACAAAATTTTATCTTTGTTTCTAATCCAATACGATGAGTTTGACAGTAAAAGATACACCGGTTTGTTTGTTTTGTGGCAATACTAAAACGACCTCCACATCATTTGAAGACACGGTTTTTAATAATAAAACATTCGAATATGTGCAATGCACTAAGTGTGATTTGATTTTTGTGCATCCGCTGCCAACTATGGAAGATATTACAAAGATGTATCCCGTGGAATATCAAGGTGCATTGGCAGGTAATGCATATGGCCGATATGATATATTGTTTGATAAAATAAAATCATTTGGAAATTTCAAAACTATTTTAGATTATGGTTGCGGCGGCGGAAGGTTTACGGTGGAGGCGATTGAGAAAGGATTGGAAGTTACAGGTGTTGAATACAATCCGGATCTGGTGGCAAATTTGTCTAAAACATTTTCAAAAGCATCCTTTTTGACAATAGATGATTTTTATAAGAGCGATAAAAAATACGACATTATATTTTTGAGTAACGTGTTAGAGCATTTAATCAATCCGAAAGAAATAATGATGAAACTGAAAGAGAGATTAAACCCCAATGGATTATTTGTATTAGAAGGTCCTGTTGAAAATAATTTTAATCTTAAACAGATTACGCGCAAGATAATATTCTCTATACGCAAAAATATTTTCCATAAAAAAGCATCGCACGTGCCGACGCATATTTTATATTCCAATAGAAAAAACCAGGAAGATTTATTTAAAAGTATTGGACTGGAAACACTTTATTTTTCTATAGTTGAGAGCAACTGGCCGTTTATGAATAAATATGCCGATTGTAAAACGACTACACAAAAGATAATGTTTTTTGTTGCAACATTTTCCGTAAAAATGAGCAAAATATTTGCGTTCTGGGGAAATGAATTTATCTATATAGGAAAAATAAAATAAGAATTTCTTCCAACAACATTTACCTTATTTCAAGATGCCTGCCAATTGTTGTTCATTCTCTTTTATCCATTCATAGATTTCCGAAAAAATCTGTTTCGTAAAAATCTGGGGTCTCCATCCTGTCGTTTCACTCACTTTTGAATTGTCAGTAATATATATGCGGATATCAGCTGTGCGGTTCTCCGGCACTTCCTGAATAGTAATTTTATTACCTGTTATTTCTTGACAGAGAGTAGTCATTTCCTGCAATGACAAGCTGATTTCCGCGCCACCTCCAACGTTAAATATTTCACCATTAATTTCATCTAAATGATGCATTTGCCAGTCAATCAGACGAAATAAATCATCCGTATGCAGCATGTCACGTACCTGCTTTCCCGTGCCGCCATATCCAATGTAACTGAGTGGTTGTTTCCAAAAATGTTTAGCAATCCAAAGCACGACAACACCCTGGTCAATTTTTCCCATTTGCCATGGACCGGTTAGTACACCACAACGGTTGATGACCGTTTTTAAACCAAAGAATTGTTTGTACTCCTGAATAAAATATTCAGATGCCAGTTTTGTAGTACCATATAAAGAACGATAACCATCCAACGGAAATTTTTCATTCAATCCATCTTTTGAAATGCCGTCAAAATTTTGTTTTTCCGCAATTTTGAAACGTGTTTCAGTTTCTTCGAAAGCAATATTTTCAATGCGTTCAATAGGATAAATTCTCGAAGTGGAAAGAAAAATAAAATCAGATTTATTTTTTGTCGCAAAGTTCAGACAGTTGATAGTACCTGTTAAATTTGTATTGATTAAATAATCAGGTGTGTTATCTATACCTGCTAATACAGATGGTTCTGCGCTGGTTTCTAAAATAGAATCTATTTTTGGCAATCCGTCAAAGTCCTCTTTATTGCGGATATCTCCATGAATAAAATGAATACCGGCAGATTTTAAACGCGGAATATTTAATTCCGAACCACGCCTTTTTAAATTATCCAGCACATAAATTTCGTAAGCAGGATATTTTGCTTTTAACTGCAAAGCCATAGAAGAACCTACAAAGCCTGCGCCGCCTGTTATAAGAATATTTTTTCCCATTTTAATTGTGTATAAAAATACACATAATGTGTCAGATGTTAAGTAATGATTTTAATTGTTTTTGAAATGCGTTTTCATCATTCAATAAAAAGTATTCTTTGTTTTTTCCCGGCACGGATTGTTTTTTATTTATTCTATCAACCAATAAGTCGAGCTTCTCTGATTGTTCTGCAATATTCCCGGGTTCTACTACTTCGCCTAACTGATAATTTGTAACATTTTCACCAACACAATACTGATTTGGAGCTAATACTGATTTTTTAAAAAAGGCGGCTTTTGTTAAGCGGTTACTGGATGTATAATGTTCAGGATACATCATATAAATAATATCAAAAGAATTAAAAACAGCATTGTATTCAAATTCATCTTTTAGTGCGCATTCTTTCCAAAGACAATTTAGAGCTGGATTTTCACGAAAATTCCTTAGTAATTCTTTATCGCTTTCATTTGGAATATATTGATAAGATTCCTCATCAAACTGACCACAGCAAACAAAAAAATAATCTTTCTTTTGACTTTCCATTGCGAGCTTAATCATGTCGATGATGCCTGCATAATAACTGATTCCGATAGTACCAATTACTGTTCTCCCATTTGCCGCATTTTTAATTTCTACTGCAAGCGCATAAGCTTTATTATCTATTGAAACATCTGAGATATCAGGCATTAAAGTCACACGTTTGTCTAATCTGAATTGCAGTTGTTCAGGAATGCCATTATCAAAAATTCCTATACCAATACATTTATCAGATTTGAATAAATAGTCAATATCCGTAATTTTTGATTTCTTTGTTTGTACACCAAGGTGTTTGTACATGCGCATATATCTTGTATGTACGTATAAGCCTGCCCATTTGAATTTAAAAAAAAGTTTTTGTAAAGATATCGGCAACAGGCAAGAAAGAAATAAATCAATATAATTGAAAACCACTACATCTATTTTTATCGGATGTTTTTTTTCAATATCTTTCAAAAGTGCGTTATACTGTTGCCAGTAATGCAATGCAATTGAAATATCATTCAGGTATTTATTCCATTTTATTTTTTTTGGCAAGAAATAATTATAAGAAACATAGATAACTTTTTGAGAATTTTCCGAATTTTTATCAACCCACTCTTTTATTTTATCAGTATCATTTGTAATGCAGATTGCATAGTGTCCGGAATGAAGAATACTGTTTACCATAGAGCGCATCAGATATAATCTGTGTCCGTCATTTGAAAAATCTATGCATGCAATGGTCATTTGAATAGTATGATTTCAATTAATTAAGGTATCAATTTAAAACTGAAAATAAAAATTAAAGCAAATTAAGTAATTCTGCAAATTTTTCAGGAAGTCTGTCTGTGCTGTGTTTGTCAGCATATATTTTCCATTGTTCATACGGAAAATCTTTTGCAAGAATTTTATTTCTCAGGATTTGTAATTTCCCGTATTGTTCTTCAATATCATGTTCGTCTGCAATTTCCCCCAAATTGTATGCAGGTACATCATTACCCACGCAGCCATAATTACTTGACAGGACCAACTTGTTAAAAATGGCTGCTTTGGTAAGACGATTGCTGGAACTGTAAAAATTATTATACACTATATGCGTGATATCAAAACAGCAAAAAACAGAATTGTAATCTTCGCCTTCCTGTAAGCTGCCGGTTTCCCAGAAACAGTTTTCAGGTATACTATTCATGAAATTTATAAACTCATTTTTTTCATCTACAGGCAAAATGTCTAAGAATTTGTTTTTAAAAATACCTGTGAATGCGAAAAAGAATTTCGCCGGATCAGCAATTTTAGCAACGCGTATCAGTGAAAGCGCACCTTTGTACGGTTCCAGTCCGATAATGCCAACTATTGTCCTGTCTTTTGCTTTTGCTTTTATTTTTTGTGCAAGCACATGATGCGGATTTGGCGGTGTTGCATCTGCTATTTCCGGAAACAGGATAGTTGTTTTACCAATACGTTTTTGAAGCTTATCCAAAATTCCCTCATCGTGTAATGTAATACCAATGCAGTTTTTAGATAGGAAAACGGAATCAACATCTCTTGATGTTGTTTTGTTATCAAGGTATTGAGGGAATTGCCTGAAAATTACCGGATGAAAATAAACCCCGGACCATTTGTAATGGAAAAATGCATCAATGACAAAAGCAGGTAAATAATTTGCCATCTGGCTATCTATCCAGTTAAAAAAAACCAAATCAACTTTTTTCTGAATTTCTTTTTCTATTTGTTTCAGTACTTTCTTTTGTCTTCTCCAGAATTGTAATCTCGTAAGTGCCATATTAAATCTTCCAAACGAGGTCAGTAGTTTATCTTCCACTTCAATATTATAATAACGGATATTCTGACTGGAAACATTTGTGTTTACCCATCTTTTTATAGAAGCTGTATCCGGCATAATACAAATTACTTCATGACCTGATTCTAATAATGCTTTTGCAAAGAACTGCATAAATGCCTCTCTGTGTCCGCCATTATGAATATCGAATAATACTATTGTTTTCACGGAAAAGTATTTGTAAGATTTGATAATATAGAAAAAAAATATTGATTAAACCCTGCAATCGGATCCATATGTGTGCCGGATAAATCATACCAGTTATTATAGAAAGGTAAAAGCAAACTAAGGAATAAAAGTACTTGTATGAAAGAATTTCTTTCTATGGTTGCTGCTATAGTTTTGTTGTTTAATGAAATTAAAACAGCGATAGAAACAAAGCCAAATAATCTTGTTACATCGGTTGCAAAGAGTAGAACAAAACAGATTCCTGAGAAAATTAAAATCTCCGGAATTAACTCTTTGGATCCGGATAAGTCATATACAGGATAGAAACTAAGAAAGAAAAGGACAAAAACATATAGAAATAATAAGCCCCATAAATAATGCTGCTTCAATATACTATAGATTGTTTTTTTCAATTTGATTAGTTAAGATTATTACAACAGCGGTTTATTATTGGATAATATTCCATACGCTTGGAGTATTTATAATTCCCAGACTTGGTTTGTTCCACTCTTCAAATTCTGAATTTGATAATATTTCTATAGCAACCACAGAAGGTACATATTCAAGAGGTCCTTTTAAGCATCTTGCACCCACCCCCAGCATGTAAATTCCCGGTCTCAGGTAGTTCTTAAATTTCACATTGTAAGTGTAAGTTTTAGGTGCATCTGTAATATTTATTACCGGGAAACTTGAAGTTGAATGACACTGAACTAGAAGATTGTCAAGTGTATCAACAATATTAAATCCGACTACCAGTTCTTTGATATTTTCATTACAGTCAAAAGTCATAGAAAAAGAGATTTCGTCGTTTTCATAAATGTTTGAAGTATCATTCTCAAATTTTATTTCTTTAATAAAAAAATCATTTGATTTAGGTCCTAACCTAGGAAGTTTTGTTACATCAATCAGGTTAGCTGTTTTGTTACTTAATACATATTCATTAATAATGGAATTGATATCGCCTAACATTTTTAATTGTCCATTTTCCAATAACATACCCTTCTTGCACAAGCCCTGTACCTGCGATAAATTATGACTGACAAACAATACCGTTTTGCCCTGGTTTGACGCAGCATCGTTCATCTTCCCTAAACATTTGCGCTGAAAACTTGCATCACCAACAGCCAACACTTCATCTAAGATTAAGATGTCAGTATCCAAATGTGCCGCTACGGCAAATGCTAAGCGGACAAACATACCGGAAGAATATCTTTTTACGGGAGTATCAATATATTTTTCTACTCCGGCGAAATCTATTATTTCGTCGAGTTTGGAAGTGATTTCTTTTTTCTTCATGCCTAAAATAGCACCATTCAGGTATATATTTTCTCTGCCGGTTAATTCACCATGAAAGCCTGTTCCTACTTCTAAAAGGGAAGCCATTTTTCCTTTGTATTTGATTTCACCGGTAGTTGGGGCTGTAACTCTGGATAATAATTTTAATAAGGTTGACTTTCCTGCTCCGTTTTTACCAACAACACCCCAGACTTCGCCTTTCTTTATTTCGAAATTAATATCTCTCAATGCCCAGACATAATCGCTGCTGCCTTTTTGGGTTCTGTCATTTGCTTCCCCAATTTTTAAGTACGGGTCTTCCTTTCCGCGAACGTCATGCCACCAACGATTTAAATCATGGCTAAGAGAACCCGTACCGATTTGTCCTAATCGGTATTGCTTGCTTAAATCTTCTACTTTTATAATTGTATCTGACATCTTAAACCGTATCTGTAAATGTTTTTTCTGTTTTTGAAAAAATATAAAATCCGATAATTACTAAAATAAGCATTACAACAGAACTATATCCAATGGAAAGCCAATTGGTTGGTTCTGTATTAAAAAAAGCAGTACGCATGGTATCAATGATTGGTATCATTGGATTGTACTTTAATAATTTATATAAGAAGCCCGTTGCATTTGCTTTGGGAATCATTAAAGTAGCATACATTAATAACTGAATACCAAACTGAACCAAAAGTGCTAAATCTCTGTATTTAGTGGTTAAAGAAGTAATTACCAAACCGCTTCCTAATCCTAGTCCCGCCATAATCAGTATTAAAACCGGAATAAATACTATGATTGGCTGAATGTCTATTGTAGTTTTGTGTAATGCCAGTAATACTGCCATAACTATAAAAAACAGTAACATCTGTATAAAAAATTTTATTAAACTGGAAACAACAATGGACAATGGAAGAATTAATCTTGGAAAATAAACCTTTCCGAAAATGAAAGCATTGTCTTTAAATGTTGTAGAGGTTTTAGTAAAACATTCTGCAAAATAGTTCCATGCAGTAATTCCAATTAAGTAAAATAAAACGGGATGAATGCCATTCAGTTGAATATTAGCAGAACGCTGAATAAATACAAACATCGCTGTAGTTAAAGCCGGCTGAATAAAAAACCACAACGGACCCAATACAGTTTGCTTATAATTGGTAACAATATCACGTTTTACAAACATCCATAACAGATCGCGGTAATGCCAGACGTCTTTTAAAGAATGAAATGAAAATGCGGATCTACTGCTGATTATATTTGACCAATCTTCTTCTTGCATGCAACCTGCAAAGTTAATAAGAATTAGTCTAATCAACAATGATATTGTTATATTGTACTGATTTTGTATTTTTGCTGCGACACATTTTTATGTTCGAAACACCAATTTTATTTTTGATTTTTAACAGACCGGAGCCTGCTTTTCAGGTTTTCGAACAAATAAAAAAGATACAGCCAAAATGCCTTTATATAGCAGCTGATGGCCCGAGAAAAGATAAAAAAGGAGAAGCCGTATTATGTATCAAAACCCGGGCAGTTGTGCAACAAATAGACTGGGATTGTGAGGTGAAAACTTTGTTCAGAGAGGAGAATCTGGGCTGTGGAAATGCTGTATATTCTGCAATTAACTGGTTTTTTGATGATGTGGAACAAGGTATTATTCTGGAAGATGACTGTTTGCCTGATTTATCATTCTTTCCCTTTTGTGAAACACTGCTTAACCGATATAAAGGAGATTCAGATGTAATGCATATTTCAGGCACTAATTCTCAGTTTGGAAGAATTGTCGGAGATGGTTCTTATTATTTTTCAAAATTTGCCCGAATCTGGGGTTGGGCAACTTGGCGACGAGCATGGGAAAAGATAGATTTCGACTTAAATAATCTGGACAATTACTTAGACAAGGAAAAGGGAATATCAGACTATTGGAAAGAAAACCTGATTAACACAAAAAATGGCAAAACTGACACTTGGGATTTCCAGTGGATTTTTACAGTATGGCTGCTTAATGGTAAAACTATTTCACCCAATGTCAGTTTAGTCAGAAACATTGGATATAATGAAGATGCAACACATACGCAAAAAGCCCATTGGTGGCTATCTAGAATAATCTACGGTTCGATTAAAAACATAATTCATCCGTCAACAACGGAAATTAATACAAAAGCGGATGATTTCCTGAATAAGATAGTAAGCAATATACCATTGACATTAAAAGAAAAGATATTTTTGAGATTTAATCGACTTAAGTATAAGTTTTTCTATAAGAATCTGTGTTCATAAACCCAATCCAATCAATCATATCTGCCATATAACACTCATAAAATATGGAATTGCAGCCAGTTTTTTGTACTTTCACAATAGATAGTTTTATTATGTTTGATACGCCCATATTATTTATAGTCTTTAACAGACCCGATACAACCAATATAGTATTTAATAAAATTAAAGAAGCAAAGCCATCCAAACTTTATATCACTTGTGATGGGCCAAGATTAAATAATAAGGAAGATGCTGTAAATTGTGAAAGAGTAAGAAAAATAGTTGACGATATAGATTGGAGCTGTGAAGTTAAAAGGCTCTATTCTAATAAAAATTTAGGTTTTTCTCAAAGAATAAAATCTGCTTTAGATTGGTTTTTTGATAATGAAGAAATGGGAATTATTCTCGAAGACGATTGTCTGCCAAGTGCTTCTTTTTTTAAATATTGTGAGTTGATGTTGGAAAAACATAAACTCAATGATGAAATACAAGTCATAACAGGCAGTAATTTTTGTGATTATCCGATTTCTAAGAAACGTGATTATTTTGTAGCAGATTTTGGTTATATCTGGGGCTGGGCTTCTTGGAGAAGAGTTGTAAAAAATATTAAATGGTACGGAGATTATTCTTTAAAAGAAATTGATGATAAATTATTATCAGTATATCAGAATAAAGGATATGCCAATCACTTTAGTTCTATTATTAAAACTAATTATAAAGTAAAGGATTGCTGGGATGTAGAGTTTTTTATTTATAATTTAATGGAAAACAAAAAAAACGTTTTTCCGAATGTAAACCTGATTAGCAATATTGGTAATTCTGGTACACATTACAATAATTCTGAAAATAGATTACTGAACAGCCAAGTTTTTGAAATAGATTTTAAAAGATTTGATGTGAGTAATTATGCACTACTTTCAAAATCTGAATTTAAAATGGCAATAAAACAATTTAATGAAAAAGTGCATACTGTAAACTTCAGAGATAAATTGTATTTAATAAAAAACCGGTTAAAAGACAAATTTAATATTCATTAGTATCACACAATTATGGGATTGTATTCATTTGTAAAAAAAATAAAGAATAGAATAGTTTCTGAAATAACAGAAAAGAATAAGATTGCGACATCTGATGCGCTCAATAATGAAATAGATGTAGTAAAAATGTTGTTAGCAAAGAATTTATTAATAGCCCAATCAACGGAAAATAAAATACTGTCATTGCAAGATGCAGAATTTAAAGTATTTTCTCAATGGGGAGATGACGGAATTATTCAATACCTTATTAATAATATAGACATCTCATCTGAAAAATTTATTGAATTCGGAGTAGAAAATTATCTTGAATCAAACACGCGATTTCTTCTAAAGAATAATAACTGGGAAGGGTTGGTAATGGATGGTAGTACTGTAAATATACAGTATATAAAAAATGATTCCATTTATTGGAAACACAGTTTAACAGCAATTGCAACATTTATTACAAAGGATAACATCAACCAGGTTATCACAGAATCAGGCTTTGATGGAAATGTTGGATTGTTGCATATAGACATAGATGGCAATGACTACTGGATATGGGAAGCAATAAATGTTGTAAATCCCGATATCGTAATTGTTGAATATAATAGTATACTGGGCATTGAAAGATCAATAACAATTCCTTATCAGGCAGATTTTATCAGGAATAAAGCACATTACAGCAACTTATATGCGGGAACTTCTCTAGCTGCATTATATATGCTTTCAGAAAAGAAAGGATATGTTTTTGTTGGGTGTAACAGTGCAGGTAATAACGCCTATTTTGTTAAGAAAGAAAAAGCGCAAAGACTAAAACAACTTAATCTTAAACAAGGGTATGTAGTTTCAAAATTCAGAGAAGCAAGAGGAACAGACGGTCAGCTACTTTATTTATCTGCAAAAGAAAGTTTAGCTTTGATAAAAGGTTTACCAGTGTATAATGTGCAAACTAACCAAACTGAAACAATCTAATATGAATAAATATAAAATTCCGATATACGCTCCAAATTTAGATGGCAACGAAAAAAAATATGTACTCGATTGTTTGGATAGCACATGGATATCATCAAAAGGAGAATATATCAATAAATTTGAAACTGCATTTGCAAATTACATAGATTGTAAATATGCAGCATCAGTAAGTAATGGTACAGTAGCCATACATTTAGCGCTGATTGCATTAGGCATTGGACCGGAAGACGAAGTAATAGTTCCGACATTAACATACATTGCTTCTGTAAACAGTATTGTTTATGCTGGTGCAAAACCGGTTTTTGTAGATTCTTTAGCTTCTTCCTGGCAAATGGATCCTGAAGATGTAAGACAGAAAATTACGCCAAAAACAAAAGCAATTATGTGTGTGCATCTTTATGGACAAGCTTGCGATATGAAAGAATTAAAGAAAATAGCAACCGAGCATAATCTTTATCTAATAGAAGATTGCGCAGAAGCTACAGGTACAAAATATAACAATCAGCATGTAGGCACTTTCGGAGATGTTGCGACATTTAGTTTTTTTGGCAATAAAACAATAACTACTGGCGAAGGTGGGATGGTAACTACTAATGATGAAACCATCTATGACAGATTAGTGCATTTTAAAGGACAAGGCTTAGCAAAACATCGTGAATATTGGCACGATGTGATAGGATATAATTATAGAATGACAAACATATGCGCAGCTATCGGTTTAGCGCAACTGGAACGTGTTGAATCGGTAGTGAAAAGAAAATATGAATTAGCACTTTTATATAAAGAAAAATTAAAAGACTTACCATTAACATTTCATGAGCAACAAGCCGGTACTTATCATTCTTATTGGATGATTTCTGTATTGGTAAATGACATTAAAAAAAGAGATGAGCTAAGAGAATTCTTAAAAGAAAAAGGTATAGAAACAAGACCCTTGTTTTATCCGGCACATACTATGCCCATGTATGCACAGAAGTTCCAGAAATTCCCAGTAGCAGAAAACTTAGGCTGGCGTGGAATTAACTTGCCGAGCTATCCTGATTTAAAGAATGAAGATGTTGAATATATTACACAATCCATTACTGAGTTTTATGCAAAATGATAAGACTATTATCACAATAAGTAATGATAATACCAACATACTTGAACAATTTCTATTAACTGCACGAAAAAGTTTAATTACTTTTAGATATTATGATAAAAGAGATTTTACAGCTATTAAAAATCATGTTTGTACGTACATTCTTTTAGATGATGAAATCCCTGTTGGGTACGGACATTTAGACAAAGACGATAATATTATCTGGTTGGGTATTGCTATAAGTGAATCTGCACAAGGAAAAGGATATGGAAAGATGATGCTTAAAAAATTAATTGATACTGCATTAGAATTAAAAATAGAAAACATTAATCTATCAGTTGATACAAATAATGAAACCGCAATAAGTTTATATGAGAAACATGGCTTTCAATTGCAAAAGACAATAAATAACACGCACTTTTTTCAAAAAAAGATTTCCTGATGAATATCCTTTTATATATGCCATACGTTAATAAATCATTTGGAGGAGTATTGCAATATTCCAAATGCTTGTTGACGATACTCCAAGAGGATAAAAAAAATAACTATTTTCTTTTCTTAAGAAATAATTTTGATGAATTTGAAGAGTTTAAGAGCACTAAGAATTTTACAGTTTTAGAAGAAAAAGAAACAAATTACAGGACAACTCTATTTAATATATTTGAACTATTTCTTTTTAATTTTTTAGCTTTTTTAGAAAGTCGCAAAATATTGATTCCGGTTTCACGCCCGAACGGATTAAATAAAATAATAAAAAAATATAAAATTGATTTACTGCATTCATCCTATCAGCATCTTCCTGTTGTAAAGATTCCTACACTTGTCACTATGCATGATTTACAAGAGTTGCATTTCCCGGATTTCTTTTCTCCTGAAATACGAGCTAAACGTGCAACAGAATATTTATACATTATCAGAAACGCAACAAGAATTATAGTTAGCTATAAACACATTAAACAAGACATCATAAAATATTTTGGTACAGACGAAAAAAAAACAGAAGTTGTTTTATTAAATATGCAAAATTTATGGTTTGAAAAATTTAATAATACTAAACACAAATTAGAATCTTCCATAATATTTCCTGAGAATTTTATCTTATATCCTGCTGCAACATGGCAACATAAAAATCATAAAAATCTGTTGCAGGCAATAAAATTAATACGTGAGAAAGGTGTAAAAATAAATCTTGTTTGTACGGGTCATCAGACAGATTATTTTAACGAATTAAAAATAATAATCATACAATCAGGTATAGAAGATCAGGTAACATTTTTGGGCAAAATAAGCGAAGAAGATTTATATTATGCATATAAGAAATGTACCGCTATTGTAATACCGACTTTATATGAAGCTGGCAGCTTTCCATTAATGGAAGGCATACTTATGGGTATTCCATGTATTTGCTCCGATGTTACCTCATTGCCTGAAACTTTAGATAATAGAGATTATATATTTAATCCAAATAATATAGATGATATTGCAGATAAAATAATAAGAATTACTTCAGATGAAACATATAGAAAAAGCGAATTAATCCATTTTAGCATGCATGCAAAAAACCTTACAAATTCACGTTCTTTGGATTTTTTTTTATATATTTATGATAGCATCCTAAATTTAAAACTGAATCAGTAGCAATAATATAGTTAAAAAATGACAAATAAATTTTATAAGTCTAGATACCTTTATTTTATTCTATCCTTCTTTTTTGTTACATCAACAAAAGCCTTAGATTTATTATATCCAAGAAATAATGTATTTACAGCAGAAAACCCTATTCCTTTTTCATGGGAAAGAAGCTTAACCGCTACACCATCCTATAAACTAATTATCTCTGCTAATCCTGACATGAGTGCCCCACTGATTAATATAATAACCAGTAGCCCATCTACATCTGTACCTATGTCATCAGCAGTATCAGGGACTACTTATTATTGGAAAGTATTTGACAGAGTTTTGGGTATTTCGTCATCAATTAATAGTTTTACTTTCATAATAGCAGATTCTATTGGTCCAATCGCACATTGGTATAGACAAGAGTCTGGATTTGTGACATCTAGTGGTAAGGTTATTCAGTGGAATGACGCTGTTGCATCCGGAAATAATATGGTGCAGTCAACTGTATCACTTCAGCCTGCTTTCATTGCTCAAGATCCTTTGATAAATAATAGGTCTGCGGTAGTTTTTAGTGGCAGTCCCAGTAATTACCTTCAGTCAACAGCTACAGCAGACCTGACGAATTTCAGTGTTTATTGTCTTCGTACCTATGCAACTTATTCAGGAGTTCCGCTTCAATATTTTTTAAGCAGCAACGGACAAGGATTATTTAGTGAAGCAAGCGCATTAGGTGCTGGATTTGGTAGTTATAATGGTAGTCTAGTATATACAGATGCTAGCTCTGCCAGTCTCAAAACTCAATATTGTATCTATTTACATTCTAATACAAAATTAAAAATAAATAACACTGTTCCTGCAATTATATCCCCAGGAGCACTAACAAGCTTTTCATATAATACTCTTGGAACAAGAGCTGATGCAACGGACTTTGCTTTCAAGGGTAAAATCGCGGAATTACTTGTATTTAAATCAGAATTAGATAACAATAAAGATCAATTAGTATACAATTATCTTGCAGATAAATATGCACCACCTGTAAATCTTGGTCAGGATACTATTCTTGGTACTTCCTTCTGCGATTCAGTAATAATTTCTGCAAGTAACA
Organism: Sphingobacteriales bacterium; assembly: GCA_043757615.1. Classification (GTDB taxonomy): domain Bacteria; phylum Bacteroidota; class Bacteroidia; order Chitinophagales; family JADIYW01; genus JADJSS01. The sequence goes on from JAYVPA010000035.1 coordinate 13,946, forward strand.
GATTTGTATCTTATTTATGGAATACCGGCAAAACTTCTTTTACCTTAAGAATACCAAGCGGAACCTATAGTGTAACCGTGAAAGATGTGTTTGGGAGATTCAGCAGCGATGATCTTAGTGTGTATCCATATAGAAGATTGGGAAATAAAACAATTTATCTTTGTTCTGGTCAGACTTATACTTTAGACCTTAAGACACCTATAGGATTTCGCGCTAGATGGAATACAGGTGATACTACTACAACTCTTAATATTTCTACTACTGGTCAATATACTGTGACAATAACAGATAACAGGGGATGTACTGTTAAAGATACTATAAATGCAATTGTTGATAACCCAAGGTTATCAATGACACCAATATCAAACAATATTAATGCATGCTCCGGCGAAAAATTATTTATTCAAACAGAAACCGCATTTGATTCCATCAGATGGTCAACGGGAAGTACAAATAATTTTATTTCATTGATAGATTCAGGTAATTACAGTTTATATGCTCAAACCAGTATTGGTTGTGTTATAAATAAATCATTTCATGTTACAATTGTTGGAAAAGCACCAACAGTAAAATTTGGTTATTCTGCGCCATGCCAGGGCACAGCTATTAATTTCACAGATTCAACAATTATCCCTGCAGGAAATACAGTTCAAAGCTGGAAATGGAATTTTAGTAATGGTACAACATCAAATACACAAAATCCATCTGTAACGTATACCGGGCTGGGCCTTGCATCCGCCTCCTTAAAAGTAACTACAAATGTCGGTTGTTCAGATTCAGTTTATAAAACTTTTGTCGTAAATAAAATACCGCAAGATAGTTTTTATAACTTACAGTCATGTGCAGGTATTCCTACAACATTTATTGATGCATCAATACCAAACTCTGCGGCCATTACGGACTGGAATTGGAATTTTGGCGGCCTTGGTGTTAGCAATGGAATTCAAAATCCATCGTTTAGATTTCCTTCCGCAGGCACCTACAATGTTACGCTTAAGGTTACTAATTCAAATGGCTGTACTGATACAATTACCTTGCCGACAACCGTAAATGTTTCTCCTGTTTCCAATTTCTCTAATGATTCAGTCTGCGGAAGAACACCTGTGACTTTTAAATTTTTAGCCAGCGTAGCAGCACCTGCTTCTATAAATTCATATCAATGGAATTTTGGTGATAATTCTGTTGAAGACAGGATTTATAACCCACAGCATATATATGCCACGCCAGGAACGTATGATGTTAGCCTCGTGGTTCGTTCATCTGAAAATTGTATTGACACAATAGTAAAACAAGTTAAGGTATTTGATTTCCCAATAGTGGATTTCAATGTTTCTGCAACGCAGTGTGTTGGAAAAGAGATTCAGTTTACCGATATCACTGTCACGCCTGACGGAACACCTATTGTAAAATGGAATTGGTTCTTTTCCGGACAAGGTACTTCTCAAATACCAAATCCAAGATTTACTTTCAATAGCGAGGGTAATTATACGATTCAGCTTACTGCAAAAAATGCAGTTGGCTGTAGCGGTACAAAATTGCGTTCTATAGCAATATCTGCACCGCCAACACCAAAATTCACTTTCTCTCCGCAGAACGGATTGCCGCCGTTGAATGTCAACTATACAAATCAATCATCGGTAACCGGAAATTATATATGGGATTATGGTGACGGCTCTCCATTAGTTCAGGCGTATAATCCGCCATTACATACTTATACTGTCAAAGGTACATATCCTATAAAGTTAATTGCGACTGATTTTAGGGGCTGTACAGATACACTTACAAAATACATACTCGTAGATAAGGCATATTTGGATGGCGTATTGGCTTCAATAAGCATAACGCCAGACGGAGATTTTTATAAAGTGCAAGCAACAATTATAAACAACAGTAATATAGAAATTACAGCACTTGGTCTTGGTTTACAATTAGGCGGCGGAGCAGTAATTCGTGAAAACTGGACAGGAAGTTTATTGCCCGGACAAACAACGGTTTATTTGTTTATAGGAGAAATTAAATTAAGTGATAACAACCAGATTCCGATAATATGTGCTTCTATTGATAATATAAATAATAATTCCCACGAAGACAGAACAGACAATAACAGCACTTGTAAAGAAGTAAAAGTAGGGGACTTTAACGTATTCAATATTTATCCTAATCCTGCATTTGATAATATAAACTTCGGTGTTATGCTGCCAAAAGACGGAAGTGTAAATATCAGGTTTGTAGATGCATTAGGGCAACAGATGTACAACAAAGATTTTGATGGCGTTAAAGGGTATAATAATTTTGCAATGCCTACAGCAATGTTGAACGCTGCTGTATATATTGCAGTAATATCATACGATGGTGAAATAATCCGTAAGAAATTTATGAGAAATGACAGAAAGAACTAAGTAGTTCTTATTCTTTCTACAATGTCAACAGAAGTCTTTACATCATCAATTGTAAAGCCTTTGTTGTTTAATATTTCGTTGTAAGATGCAGTATGCAAGTCAGAAAAACCTTCTGTAAATTCATACATTTTTCCATCTATAGTAATTTGTCTTTTTGGCGACAGGGATGCATCAATACTTAAGTGCCAGCGGACACTTGCTTTTTCTAATTGCAGAAATCCGGAATTTTCCGTTGAAGTATTTTTTTCAACTGAGACTTCTTTTACATCTCCAAAAAGCCATGCTGCAAGATCAAATAGATGTATACCAATATTAGTAGCGATACCGCCTGATTTTTTTACATCGCCTTTCCAGCTTTCGTGATACCATTTTCCGCGCGGTGTAAAATATTCAATTGAAACTTCATGCACTTCTTTTGTAGAGGCATCCATTTCTTTTTTCAGATTCACCAGCATCGGATGCAAACGTAGCTGTAAAATTGTATAGATGTGTTTGTTTGTATAAGACTCTGCATCCAGTAAATTTTGTAAACTTTCTACAGATAATGCTAATGGTTTTTCACAAATAACATTAGCATTTAATTTTAAACCTGCATAGCAATGTTCTTCATGTAAATGATTTGGTGAACAGACAACTAAATAATCAACAGGGTTTTTATCCATTAAAAAATCATAAAATGCAAACTCATCTGTGAAGAATTCACAGTCAGGGAAATAATTGTCCAGAATGCCTACAGTATCTGCAATATCATATGCTGCAGCTAAATTACCCCCCACTTCTTTAATAGCTTTTAAATGTCGTGGTGCAACGTATCCCGCTGCTCCTATAATCGCGAATTGTTTTGACATTACCGGATATTATTTTGTAAAAATGAATTTATAATCTTGTTACAATATCATTTTCGAGTTTATATTTTTCTTGTGAAATGGTGCAAATTGCAACTCCATTTTCAAAGATTAGTTTGCTTCCTGCTTTGCTCATCCAGCCGTCTTGTTTTGCAGGATTTCCTTTCATCAGTGCAAATGCTTTTACATCTTTTGTAATGATGCAGCCTGCACCAATAAATCCATATTCACCAACAGTAACACCACAAACGATAGTTGAATTGGCACCAACCGTAGCGCCTTTTTTAATCAGCGTTTTTTTGTATTCATTCTTGCGCTCAATAAAACTTCTTGGATTAATGACGTTTGTAAAAACTGCAGAGGGTCCGATAAAGACATCATCTTCACAAATTACACCTTCGTATAAAGAAACATTATTCTGCACTTTTACATTGTTTCCCAGCAAAACATTATTAGCTACAAAAACATTTTGTCCGAGATTGCAATTTTCACCAATCACAGCTTGCATCACATGGCTGAAATGCCATATTTTGCTATTGGTTCCAATAGATGCACCATTATCTATAACGGCAGTTTCGTGTTTGAAAAAATTGCTCATATAAAATTGAAGAATTCTTTTATGCTATCACAAATATACAATAATTGTGTTTCGGAAATTTCGGGATAAACAGGAATAGATAAAGCACTTGCACATAACAATTCTGTGACCGGTAATTTTATATCTTGCAAATATGCTTTTTGCTGATAAGCAGCCAAAGGATAATTAATAATGGTGGCAATATTTCTTTCGTTTAAAAAATTTGCCAATTCCTCTCTTTTTCCATTTTTTACTTTGATGGTAAATTGATGAAAAATATTGTGTGATGTCAATTCTGGTAACTCTATCGCCTCTAAGGAATTTAACTTGCTGTGATAAAAAGCCGCATTCTTTTGTCTTTGCAAATTATAGGTAACAATGTGTTTTAGTTTTACATCTAATATAGCAGCCTGAATAGTATCTAATCTTGAATTGATACCAACTACATCATGAATATATTTTTTTGACTGCCCGTGTGATGCTATCTTTCTGATTTTAGCCGCTAATAAATCATCATTACACAAGACTGCGCCGCCATCACCAAAAGCACCTAAATTTTTAGTCGGATAAAAAGAGGTAGTTGTGATGCTGTTCCTTATGTTATTCTTTTCGGCACCTAATGATTGCGCATTATCTTCGATAAGTGCGACATTATTTTCAATACAAAAGTTATAGATTGCATCAGTCTCTTTGCAAGGTTGGCCAAATAAATGCACAATGATGATTGCTTTCACATCATTTGTAAAAACAGACTTAATATTTTCCAGAGAAATATTGAAATCAGTACCGACATCTGCAAAAACTAATTTATGCTCTAAAAAAGCAGCTACTTCAACCGGTGCAATATAAGAGAAAGCAGGTACGATAATTTTACTGCCTTTTGGTAAATCCAGCGCCATTAATGTCAGTTGCAATGCATCTGTACCATTTCCGCATGCAATTACATTTTTTATACCGGTATATTCTGATAAATTATTCTCAAAAGTTTTGACCGATTTACCATTAATATAATCAGCATCCAACAGACATTGCTGTATGGCATCGTCCATCTCCTGCTTTATATGGAGATATTGATTTTTCAAATCAACCATTGGTATTGCATCCATACTCAATAATACAAAATTTTATTTTATTTTAGCTGGGCAATTCATTTATGAACAAGAAAAAAATCTTATTTCTTTCGCCGTATCCTGTTGGGAAAGCACCCAGTCAGCGCCTGAAATTTGAGCAGTACTATGCACATTTTGAAGCGAATGGTTTTGAAACGGAAACAAGTTCTTTTGTAGATGAAAACTTCTGGAGAATTATTTATAAACCGGGATTTACACTACAGAAAATCTTTGGAACATTACGTGGCTATATCCGTCGTATTTTTGATTTATTCAGATTGCATCAATACGATGTCATCTATATTCATCTATGGACAACACCATTAGGACCACCGTTCTTTGAATGGATGATTTGCAAACTTTCTAAAAAAGTAGTGTATGATATTGATGATATGATTTATCTGAATAATCAGTCGACTAGATTTATAGATAAAATTAAAGGACGCAATAAACCGATTACATTAATGCGGCATGCGGATGCAGTGATTGTTTGCTCACCATTTTTAGAAAAATTTGCCTGGCAGTATAATAAAAATGTAACAACGATTTTAGCGACTTACGATACGCAAAGTACGACGCCAAAATATCATCAGGCAAAAGAGATAACAACGATTGGCTGGACAGGTACACATTCTACATTGAAATATTTATCTATAGTTGCAGATGCATTAGTTGAATTAAGTAAGATACGAAATATTGAATTTTTAGTTATATGCAATGCACCTTATCATCATGGAAATATAAACGTAAGAAATATTACATGGACTGCAGAAAATGAAACTACGGACTTGAAACAAATTGATATTGGTTTATATCCACTGGAAAAAGCAGAATGGGTGTTGGGCAAGAGCGGCAACAAAGCATTAGCCTATATGAATGTCGGCATTCCTTGTGTTGCCACAGATTTCGGAACTAATGCTTTAGTGATACAAAATAAAGAAGACGGTTTTTTAGTAGATAATACAAAAGACGATTGGTTTAGCGCATTATTATTTCTAATTGATAATACAGAAGAAAGAGTGCGCATTGGACAAAATGCACGACTTGCTGTTGAGCAGAAATTTTCTGTTGAGGCTAATAAGAATACATATCTGAGAGTGTTGCGGGTTTTGGTTTAGCTAACATCTCGAGCAAAATGAGACAACAACCATCTTGTCATCTCGAACGAAGTGAGAGATCTTGCTACATTATCAATAATAAATAACAATTGTATTCCATTTCGGATTTAACGTATTTATCAGATTTTCTTTTTTTTCGCGCCGCCATTTCTTGATTTCTTTTTCTCTGGAAATCGCATCGTTGATATATTTATATTCTTCGTAATAAAGCAAATTATAACAAAAATATCTACCGGTAAATTTTAATTTATTATTTCTGTTTTCTCTATGTTCTGATAATCTTCTTTGTAAGTTGTTTGTAACTCCAATGTATAAAACGGTTTTACCAGGATTGGTTGTTATGTATACATAATAATTGTGCATCTCAACCATTGAGAGACAAAATGCATTTAAATTCCATAAATGCATTGGGATTTTTATTTGTCATCTCGAGCACAGCGGAGAGATCTTGCTTAAGTAAGATACCACGGTAAAACTTCAGCGAGATTTCTCACTTCGTTCGAAATGACAGGGTTAGCGTCGAAATGACAAAAAACGGCTTATAATTTATTCAACGCATCTACATATGCTTTTGCAGTAGCATAAATTACATCCGTATCATTTCCAAATCCATAATAAAAAACTCCTTCTTTTGATATTTGAATGTGTACTTTCCCGGTATCATCACTTCCGCCGGTAATTGCCTGTACTAAATATTCTTCCAGACGAACAGGTTGTTTTACAATTTTATCAATAGCTTTTAATGTAGCATCTACGGGGCCACAGCCATCAGCAATCTCCACAGTTCTGGTTCCATTCTTTAATAAGGCAACAGTCGCAGTAGCCTGATGGCGTTTGCCGCAGTGTACTTCTAAATAATCAATTTCAAAAATTTTTCCTTCACGGCTTTGCCCCATCATCTCCAGTAAATCTTCATCATAGATTTCTTTTCTTTGGTCGGCAAGATCAAGAAATTTTTTGTAGGTGATATCCAGTTCCGCCTGCTCCATTGTTATACCGATATTTTCTAAACGATGTTTCAATGCAGCACGACCGCTTCTTGCTGTCAATACTATTAAAGACTCAGGAATTCCCACATCATGCGGGTCGATGATTTCATAATTCTCTCTATTCTTTAAAACACCATCCTGATGTATTCCTGACGAATGTGCAAATGCATTACGACCAACAATCGCTTTGTTCGGCTGCACCGGCATGCGCATCAAACGCATAATCAACCGCGATGTAGGATATATTTTTTTGATATTGATATCGCATTCCAGATTCAGATTCGACTCATGCGATTTTAAAATCATTGCGATTTCTTCCAGTGAAGTATTTCCGGCACGTTCCCCAATTCCGTTCATCGTTACCTCTACTTGCCGTGCGCCATTTTGTAATGCAGCCATCGAATTGGCGGTTGCCATTCCCAAATCATTGTGACAATGTGCAGATAAAATTGCTTTATCAATGTTCGGAACATTGTTCATCAGGTAAGCAATTTTTGCACCGTACTGTTCAGGTAAACAATAACCGGTTGTGTCAGGAATATTGACAACCGTTGCACCAGCCGCAATAACAACTTCCACCATCTTCGCTAAAAAATCCAGGTCTGCGCGACCTGCATCTTCACAGAAAAATTCTACATCATCCACATAATTGCGTGCATATTTTGTTGCCCACGCCGCTTTTTCTAAAATAGCCTCACGTGTTGTCTTTAATTTATTTTTGATGTGAATATCAGACGCACCGATACCTGTATGTATGCGTCCGCGTTTCGCATGTTTCAATGCTTCAGCAGCGCAGTCAATATCCGCAGCAACCGCGCGTGTTAATGCGCAGATGGTTGGATTGAAAATATTTTTTGTGATTTCTACAACAGATTTAAAATCCCCCGGAGAGGAGATTGGAAAACCTGCTTCTAAGACGTCAACACCTAATGCTTCTAGCGCCAATGCCACTTCAATTTTTTCTACAGTATTAAGCTGGCAGCCCGGCACTTGTTCGCCGTCTCTGAGTGTAGTGTCGAAAATAAAAACCTTCTTGTTCATTTTGGTTGTTGGTTGACAATTCCTGTTCACGATAATGTGAAAACAAAAGATTGTAATAATTGAAATGATGAATCAACTAAAATTACTAAAACAATGTATGCATTGCATTAGCAGGAAGTTAAGAATAGTTTAAATGAAAGTTGCAAATGCAACTAAAATAGCAATAATTTTACTTATTCATTTGTTCAAGTTTTTTCAGCATGTTATTTAAAACTTCTGCTCTATATACTTTGTTGCTATCATCCCATCTGTCTAAAAGTATTGGAAGTAATTGTCTTTGTAGTGATATTTTTGTAAGAGCTTTAATATCATCATCTATTCTACCTTCCAATATAAATTGCCCAAATCCTGTAGCAATTATAGCATTGTCCTGACCAAGCAAATATCTGCTTCCCATTCCACTAGATGACATCTTCATAATTTGATTAAATTCTTCTTCGTCAAATTTTTTACCAGCGTCTTCTGCCATTTTCTTCATTTGTTCTCTTAATGCCGGCATCTGATCTTCCATTCCATCCACTTTTGTGTCTTGGTTTAGATAAGTTTTTATTTTAGAGGTATCTAAAGAATACAAATCAAATTTTGGCATTCCCCAACTCTGAATTAATTGTTCGATGTATTTTAAAGGACTAATGTTTAAGTTTGTTTTTCTCCACTCTTTAAATCCATAAAATGCATCGAATCCATCATCATTTCCGAATGGTGAAAATTCGTCAGCTTCACTCCAATAAAAATCTTCAGCTAATATTTTTTTTGCATTTGGGTGTGCTGTTTCTTTAGATAATCTTGTAAAATTGTCCATGGTTTGCGATTTAGAATTAGTGTTCTGACAACTGAATGTAAAAAAGCAAAATATAATGAATGTGTATTTTTTCATAAAATATAGCATAAAATTTATTTCGCATGAATCACAAAATGCTCCATTAGAATAACCTGCAACTCACCCACTAAAAATCCAAGTACAGCACCAACCGTTATCAAAATCCATTCGTCTTGTTTAAAGGCAGGTCGCAATACGCCTTCAAATTCTTCTGGCGTTAACTCCTGCATTTTACTCACTAATGTATTCTGGATATCCATTGCGTCTTCAGCATATTTTTCTATATGTTTCAGCGCAACAGGCAACTGATGTACCATGTTTCCGGTGATAGCGGTTTTCATCGCTTTGTATTTTTCTGAACCGACAGCAAATACCACAACAGGTTTTAAAACACCTGCTTGTTCGTCCACCATTTGCTGTACATTTTTTTGAATCATGTTGAACAGATTATCGGACAACTTCCCTGTTAAAATAGATTCTATCATATTCGCTGGTGTCAATACTTCTTTTGCTATCAACGCACCATATTTGGATGCGACTTCTTTCTGTCGTTTAAAGAACAAACCCTGCCATTTAAAAATGCCCAGGTATTTTTTTTCTACTTGTGGTGCAAAAATCATTTTTAATGCAAGCCAATCGGTGAACCAACCCGTGAACAAACCAAAGATGGGCATTACTATTGGTTCTTGTGTCAGCATCCAGACTGTCATTTGTACCAGGCCGATTAAGAAGCCAAAATAAATTCCTGAATTTCTGATGAATTGAAATTCTTTCTCACCGCTTTCTAAAAATATTTTGTTGAGTAGTTTTTTGTCTTTGGTGAGATTGGTCACTACCATATCTTTCAAATCAAATACTTCATTTAAATTGTCTTTAGTTTGCTGCATCAGATGGCGCACCATGTCGGGCGATTGTTGCTGTATTTGTTTAATGAGTAATTTTTTTACATTTTCCGGAATGCTTTCCCATAAGCCCGGCTGATAATGACTCATTACATCATGTGTGATTTTCTCCACGATAGGCAACATCGGTTTTTCAAGTTCCTGGGCAATTCTGTTTGGGTCCAAACGTGCAAAAATCTCTTCCGGTTTTATCAATCGGGATGTTAAGGTGTCGCAGGCAATAGTACTCATGATAGCGGCCTTGCGCGGGATAATTCCCTGCCACCCTAAAAATGGTTTGATGCCAAAGAATTCCAATGGCTCGAACATCATTTTTATCGCAACTATTTTTGTTGCATAGCCGATGACAGATGCAATAATAGGCATGGACAGATAAAGCCACCAATGCTCTTTAAAATCTGCTATCGTAATCATATTAAATAGAAAAATCATAATATATGTGATTATGGTACGAATATCGAAATTCTAAATTTTAAAAAAGAATTTTAGTTAAAATAAAGAAGGCATCGCGTATGCGATGCCTTTGTTTAAGTTTAAATGATTTGTTGAATTTAAGAAGGCAAAACCTTTGCTTTTATTTTTGCTTCCACTTCATCAGCCATGCCCGGATTATCCAGCAATAACTGTTTCACCTGGTCGCGGCCTTGGCCAATTTTTTGTCCTTCATAACTGTACCACGCACCGCTTTTTTGCAGGATGCCTAATTCAGAACCCATATCTACGATTTCTCCTTCTTTGGAAATTCCCTTACCGAACATGATATCAAATTCTGCAATCTTGAAAGGCGGCGCTAATTTATTTTTCACCACCTTTACTTTTGTCTGGTTGCCGATAACATTATTTTCTTTGTCTTTGATTTGTCCTGCACGGCGGATATCAAGACGGATAGACGCGTAGAATTTTAAGGCATTTCCACCGGTTGTTGTTTCCGGAGAACCGAACATCACGCCGATTTTATCACGTAACTGGTTGATGAAAATACAGCTGCAGTCTGTTTTGCTGATAGCACCTGTTAATTTACGCATCGCCTGACTCATCAAACGTGCATGCAAACCCATTTTACTGTCGCCCATTTCACCTTCGATTTCACTGCGCGGTACCAATGCAGCAACAGAATCGATCACCACTAAATCAATAGCTGCGGAACGAATCAGCTGCTCTGCAATATCCAATGCCTGCTCGCCATCATCCGGTTGAGTGATGTATAAATTGTCTGTATCTACCCCTAATGCTTCTGCATATTTTTTATCAAATGCATGTTCCGCATCAATGATAGCACATACGCCGCCTTGTTTTTGTGTTTGTGCAATAGCATGTATTGCCAGTGTTGTTTTACCTGAAGATTCAGGTCCGTAGATTTCAATGATTCTTCCGCGCGGTAAACCTCCGATGCCTAAAGCTAAATCCAAGCCTAAAGAGCCGGAAGAGATTACCTCCGATTCCACAATGCTGTTATCGCCTAATTTCATTACGGTGCCTTTACCGTATTGTTTGTCTAATTTCTCTAAGGTTAATAAAAGTGCTTTAGCTTTTTCGTTTGGTGCTTCTTTTACTGTTTTGTCTTCTTTGCTCATAATAATTCCAGATTTTTCGATTAACAAATTTATACTATTAAGATACCGAAACGAAGTGTTTTCCATAAATTCTCCCTAAAAAAATATGCACAAACTCTGATAAAAGCATATTCCTATGATAAATAACTACTTATAATTAATGAATATGGATCTAAAATTAAATTTTTTGGAATTTGGCTTGAGGATTTCAAAAATCTGTTGTAAATTAGATAATTATATGTTGAATGTGTTTGTTGACTCCTCATCCCAACTAGAATTTAAACACAAACAACATAATAATATAATATTTAAATCGCTTTTGCCGTAAGCATTTTTTTTATTTTTCAAATCATAATTTAATTGTGAACTTTGTATCGAATCGTGCATCGTTTAATGTATTTATCCCGTCTTCAAATGGCATAAGCGTATATGAAAAAAAGAATTACCAATTTATATGTATTAATGCATGCCTTAGGTGACTTATTTATCCTGAATACGGCATATATATTTGGTCATATTTTCAGCTGGAATTTTCGTTTGATGTTTGATACCAAATATCTCCAATTGTGGATCTATTTAAACGTTATTTATCTTTTTGCAGCACAGCTTTCCGGTACATTTGATATGTACAGAAATACACGATTCTTCACCTTGTTGTCTGCTCTTCTAAGATTATTCTTCTTCGAAATTTTATTATCATTCTCTTATATAGTTGTCTTTAAAGATTTTAATCAGACGTTTAAACTATCCCGGGAAGTATTATTGATAACCTATGCGACCGCCTTTATATTAACTACCATATGGCGTTTCGGTTTTATTAAAGTGGTGCGTATTTACAGGGCGCGTGGCTTTAACAACAGAAAGGTAATGATTATAGGTGCCGGCGAAACTGCGCAGGAATTCAGACAGATGCTCGAGCATAAGATTGAATACGGATATCAGTTCCTGGGTTTCTATGATGATGATCCGAAGAAATACAGCAAAGAAATTCAGAATCATATTTTAGGAAGTGTTGCAGATGCCAAGAAATATGCCGTTTCCCATCAGATTGACGAATTGTTTTGTGCATTGCCATATCAGGAGGAAGATAGGATTAAAGAGCTGATAGAATTTGGTGATGAAAATTTAATTCGCGTAAAAATAGTGCCAGATTTAACTCGTTTTCTTACACATCATTTAAATAAAGTAGAGATAGATTATTATGGACAGATACCTGTAATGACGCTGAGAAATGAACCGCTGGAGAACATCGTAAACAGGTTTATTAAACGATTATTCGATATCGGTTTTTCAGTTTCAGTATTTGTATTTGTTTTATGGTGGTTTATTCCGTTAATAGCATTAATTATCAAAATTACTTCCAGAGGGCCGGTATTCTTTATTCAAGAGCGTTCAGGAATAAAAAATAAATCGTTCCGCGTAATAAAATTCCGTACAATGTACATCAATAGCGATTCACATTACAGACAGGCTACAAGAGATGACCAGCGCATCTCACCTATAGGCAAGCTATTGCGTACGACAAACCTTGATGAGATGCCGCAATTCATCAATGTGTTGTTCGGACAGATGTCTGTAATCGGTCCGCGACCACATATGTTGAAGCATACAGAAGAATATTCCAAAATTATTGATAAATTTATGGTTCGGCATTTAGTAAAACCAGGCATCACCGGTTGGGCTCAGGTAAACGGTTACCGCGGCGAAACCAAAGATGTAAACGATATGGAAGGAAGGGTACGTGCAGATGTATGGTATATCGAAAACTGGAGTTTCGGACTGGATGTCAAAATTATCGTAATGACTATTATCAATATGATCCGAGGTGAAGAAAATGCATTCTAAAAAATATCTGTTCCTATTCCTGCTTTTATCGTATGCTGTTTCTGTAACAGCTCAACAAGAAAATTTACCGCTCAACAGAAACATGATGCTCAGTTATGAGAAATGTTTAAACGGTTGGGATAAGGCTACCTTTCATTCTGCTGTAAAGCCATATGTAGCGGCACAAGTATACAAATTTGTATATCCTGATACTGTACAACATTTTGAACGAGTGCCACACACAAACTGGTTCAGCAAGTTTGTAAATGTTTTTGGTTACGAAAATTTATTGGAGTTTGATGAGCAAGGTTACGTAAAACATTACGGTAAAATTTTAGCAAAAGATTCTGTATATTATGAAGACAATATCTATGATAAGGCATACAAAAAAAGAAAAGTGTATGTCAGCATTAATCCGATTCTGAATATAGGATTTGGGTATGACATATCTTCTAAAAAATTATTGAGTTATAACTTAAAAGGATTGGAACTCCGTGCTGATATTGGGCAGAAAGTAACCATTTACACAGCCTTCTTGAATACAGTTGGAAAATTTCCTACTTACATAAATATCTATAATGCCCAAACAGGTGCAGTTCCCGGTGAAGGCAATATCAGAAACAGGGGGAAAAGCGGATTGGATTTTTCAAGTATCAACGCGTATATATCGTATTCACCGGTAAAACAATTCAATATTCAGGTGGGTAACGGAAAGCATTTTATTGGTGATGGTTATCGTTCTTTATTTTTGTCTGATAACGCTTACACATACCCGTATTTACAATTTACAACTACCGTATGGCGAATTAAATACACCAATATTTACGCAGAGTTGATTGATAACTTAAGAAACTTCAATGATTTTGGACAGGGCTTTCCAAGAAAGCTGGCGAATTTCAACTATTTCAGTATTGATGCTGCAAAATTTTTACAATTGGGTGTTTTTGAAGGAATCACGTGGAGGAGAACTACGGCAAAAGGAAATAATTTCTTTGATTATAATTTCCTGAATCCTTTAATTGGTGCGCGTGCATTTCAAAAGAAACTGGATGAAAATACGACCAAGATTTATGGCCTGAATGTAAAAGTAACTTGTCCTAAATACATAGTATTATATGGTCAGTATATGATTAATAAGTACGGCAGGAAAAATACCTCCGACCGCAGGATGGGCTGGCAAGCAGGCGTAAAATACTTTGACGTTGGCGGAGTGAAGAACCTGAATTTTCAGGCAGAGTACAACAGTGTCCGTCCGTACAGTTACCAGGGACAAGACAGCGGTATCGGTTATTCGCATTATGACCAGTCGCTGGGTCATCCGATGGGTGCCAACTTTAATGAGTTGCTGATAATGGTAAATTATCAGTACAAACGTTTTTATACGTCCTACAAGATGTCATACATACAAACTGCTGCAGATTCTGCTGCCAATCAGAATTATGGCAACAGCATTTTAGATATCGTATCTTTAGCTACCACTAAAACGGGTGTGAAAATTCAGAACGGTTTTCCATATAAAGTGGTGGATCATGATATTCGCGCCGGATTTATCATCAATCCTAAGATAAATATGGTAATTGAAGGAAAAGTACAGTTCAGGAAATACACTACAAAACTGGCCGGCACAACCTCACTCAAAAGCAACTCATTTATGGTGAGTTTTGCCACTAATATCTTCAACAGATACTATGATTTGCCTATCATATTTTAATTAATAAAGGTTAATTCACACTTTCAACCAATAATAATCTTATTTTTGCACTTTATTTTTAATGAGTAAATTGATTTATGCGTAAGATTGTTTTAAGTTTTTTAATCGCGGTTTGTTCGGTAACAGTTGTGTTTGGACAAGATTCCATAGCTCCGCCAACGATGGCAGTATCTGCGCCAGGTTTGACAGCGCCAAAAGGAATATCAGCACAAGTGAAAAAAAGAATTACATCTGCAAAAGACAGATTGGTAATAGAATTATGTATGATGAATGCTCTTGTTAAAAAAGATGGGGGAATAACAGTTCCGAATGATTTCAAATTGGGCGTATTTAACAGAGGTGTTAATGTATATTTCATGTATGATGTGGTGTTAGGTAAAAAAACAAAACCTCAGCATTTCAGCATTGCGCCGGGAATTGGTGTTGGTTCTGAAAACTACTATTTCAAAAACTATAGATTAACATGGCATTACGATACGATTACACGTTTTGTACCGCTTGGAGATTCCATTTCTTCTAAGAACTCAAAACTAAACATGACGTATATTGATATTCCGATTGAATTCAGATATCGTTCTACACCAAATAAGAAAACAGGTATGTCATGGAAGATTGCAGTTGGATTTAAATTTGGTTTATTAATAGGAAGCAAATGGAAATATAAAGGTGAAGATCCAAACAAAGGTACAGGCGGAGAGAGTGTAACTATTAAAGATATCAAGGTAGCAAACATGAGTAAATTTCGCTACGGACCAACGATTCGCGGAGGTTACGGACCGGTGAGTTTGTTTGGTTACTATTCTATCGGCAGTGCATTCACTACAGGCAAAGGACCAAAATTCAATCCGATTGTGTTTGGTATAGCTATTAATGGTTTATAGACAAAAGAAGCAAGACAAAAGTCTTAAAATCTATTTTCTAAAATCTATTAGTCTACATTATGTCAAATCCGTTTAAAAATATACAAGGCGAGACTGCCTGGCGTGCGCCCTCTAATATTGCATTGGTAAAATACTGGGGAAAATATGGCAATCAATTGCCAAAAAATGCATCGATAAGTTTTACGCTGAATAATGCATGTACAGAAACTTCCGTAAAATATATTGCAAAAGAAAGTGACGATAAGAATATTGAACTGAAGTTTTTATTTGAAGGAAAAGAAAACCCGAAATTCGCAGAAAAGATTCAGAAATTCCTGGAAAGCATCGTTCCGCATTTCCCGTTTCTACCGCATTTTACCTTTGAAATTAACAGCACTAATTCATTTCCGCATTCTACAGGAATTGCCAGTTCTGCTTCGTCAATGGCAGCCTTGGCGCTTTGTCTTACACAGATTGAAAATGACCTGGACGGCGGTATGTTTCCGCTACAGTTTTTTGAAAAAGCCAGCATGATTGCAAGATTAGGTTCAGGCTCCGCTTGCCGTTCCATATTTCCATATTTAGCTGTCTGGGGAAAACATCCGTCCATTCCATTGTCGAGTAATGAATATGCAGTTCCTTTCCATGATACTGTTCATCCTGTATTTAAAACGTTCAAAGATGCTATCCTGATTGTTTCTTCAGAAGAGAAATCAGTATCCAGCCGTGCAGGTCATGCGCTGATGGAAGGCAATCCGTTTTCTGAAAGCCGATACAAGCAGGCGGAAAATAATCTAAACAACCTCGTAGGTTGCCTGAAAGAAGGAAATGTAGAAAAATTTGGAGAAATAGTTGAAAATGAGGCGCTTACATTACATGCGTTGATGATGTGTTCTACGCCGTCTTATATGCTGATATTACCTAATACACTGAAAATTATTGATTTAATAAAAACCTACCGTGAAGAAAAATCCGTACCTTTGTACTACACTTTAGATGCAGGACCAAATGTGCACTTACTGTACCCTGCGGAAAATGCAGCTGATGTGGAAACCTTTATTCAACAAACGTTGTTAGCATATTGTGAGCAAGGCAAGGTGATTTACGACGAAGTTGGCAAAGGTCCAACAAAGCTAAAATGAGACAGACCGAACAATCTTTTAATTCAAAAATTCTTCTCTTCGGAGAGTACAGCATCATTCAGGACTCTATGGGTCTGACTTTGCCGTATGATGAGTTTAAAGGTAAGCTGACTTTTGACTCCAATGAAATGAACGAGCAATTCGTTTCAGAATCAAATGAGCATCTGGTTGAGTTCGCAGACTATCTTCAGAATTTATTACGTACAAAAGCATTATCCATCGATTTTGACATTGATGCGTTTAAAAAAGATATTGAAAATGGCATATATTTCCAGTCATCTATTCCGCAGGGATTTGGTGTCGGAAGCAGCGGTGCGCTGGTAGCAGCAGTGTATGGAAAATACACAAACAAAAAAGTAGATTTAGAACATACACCTAATAAAAAAGATATTCTGGATTTGAAAGCCACCTTTGCTAAAATGGAATCTCATTTTCATGGCAGCAGTTCCGGTGTGGATCCTTTGATCTGTTATCTGAATCTTCCTTTACTGATAAATGGAAAGAACGGTGTAGAACCGGTTAAAGTGGAAATGAATAGTATTGGTAAAGGCGCTATCTTTTTAATTGATACAGGCATTTCACGCAGCACAGAGCCATTAGTTAAATATTATATGCAGCGTATGGAAGAACCAAGTTTCCGTGAGTTCGTAGACAAGCAATTGAAACCATTTGCAAATAACTGCATACAAGCATTTTTAGATGGCGACAAAGAGACTTTGTTTGCTTACATGAAGCTATTATCTAAATTCCAGTTTGAGCACTTCAAACCGATGATACCAAAGTTGTTTAATAAGATGTGGAAACGCGGATTGGACAGCGGCGAATATTATTTAAAACTCTGCGGCGCCGGCGGTGGAGGATTTATCTTAGGTTTCACACAAAATTTCGAACATACGAAGAAACAACTCAAAGGCCAGAATTTAGAGTTGCTGTGTAATATCTGATTGCATTTTCTCATGAACATCGAAATAAAAAATTAGTACATTTGTATAAATGTATTTATATGAATACCGATAATTTCTCTTTTAGCAATATTGTAGATGCCATTTATAACTTACCACTAGATGATAGGTTAGAATTAAAAAATTTACTAGAGCATAATATTACTGATGAGCGCAGGAATGAAATATTTGCAAATTATAAGAGTACAAAAAAAGCTGAAAAAGAAGGAAAGCCCAAATCTTCTTCATCTATTAAAGAACTAAAAAAGATGCTTTAATGGAAGTTATATTTGGTGATTCCTTTAAAAAAGCATTTAAGAAGAAAATTAAAGGGACAGATTCAGAAAAAGAATTTTGGACTAGATTAGAATTATATATAACAAATCCATTTAATGAAAAATTAAAAACACATAAGTTGTCTGGAAAATTAAAATATTTGTGGAGTTTTAGTATTGAATATGATTTACGTGTAATTTTTTATTTCACTAAGGGTAAACCCAAAAAAGCAGTATTTGTTGATATTGGTAATCACGATGAAGTATATTGATAAATATTATGAAAGTTAAATACGATAAAGAAGTAGATGCTTTGTACATTAATTTATCTGCTGAAAAAATTGTAGAAAGCGATGAACAAAAACCTGGTATTATCTCGATTATGATGTTAATGGAAATATTGTTGGCATTGAAATCTTAAACGCTTCAAAGAAAATAAACAACCCTAAATTAATGGAATATGAGTTGGCTTAAAACAACTCAAAGGACAGAATTTAGAGTTGCTGTGTAATATATAATTAGTTACTTGCTCCTAACCTCTTTTCAATTTCATTATCTAAGATTTCTGCTTCTTGTCTTAATCTTTCAGGAAATCTTTTTTTATTATAATAAGCAGGATTTCTCATCATTATTATTAATTCCAATTGTTCTTTATTAGATAATCCTTTAAAGCTTTTTTATAATAGTATAATGAAGCATTATAAATTCCTTTTTGATTATTCATAAAATCAAAATTTATCACTTCGTAAGCAAAGCATTCTTCTTGAGTAACTTTTCCTTCTAAATACCAAGCTAAGCTATATTGAATTGTACCTGAAAAAAATGTCCTTTCTTTAGGATAATTATGAAATCGTAATGCAGTACTTTTACTAGGACATGGGTTTTCGTAGTTTCCAAAAAATGAATTAATATCATGTTTAAAGATTGAAGTGTTAAAAATTTTTGGATAGACAAATTGAATAGTTTGTTTAAAATCTTTAGGTATGTGTGGAGCTTGTTTAATATCAGAAACTATTTCTTCAACCTTCTTTTTAGAATAAACTTCTTTATAGGAATTTTTTATTCCAAAGTACAGCCAAATACAAATAATCAATAAGAATCCTAATAATACATTAAAAATCCTAAATAGTATTTTGAATCGATTTTTCATCTTTATAAATAAAGTTAGACAAACGTTTTATTTAAATCTCACAAATCCATCTTCCCAAGCAATTTTTACTCTATTCATTTGTATTAGCAACATTTTCTTTCTTCAACACCTTCGATAAAAAGACTAACCCGCAAACTGCAGACAACGAAGAACCAATAATTATCGCAAGTTTTGATACATCTGCGCTTTCCTGATTATTGAAAGATAAGACAGAAAAAAATAAGGACATTGTAAACCCGATCCCAGCCAACATAGCAACGCCGATAATATGTTTCATAGTCGTATTTTCCTGCAATACACAGATTTTTGTTTTTATGCTGATGTACACAAACGAAGATACACCAAGTGTTTTTCCAATAAACAGTGCGAGTATAATACCAATTCCTAAATTAGAAAACAGGTTCGGAAAACTTTCTGCAGATAATAAAATTGTAGTATTCGCCAAAGCAAAAATTGGAAGTATAATATAGTTGACGGGTTTATGTAAAACGTGTTCATATTTTTCTACTTTATTTACAGGAATAAAAATGGCAGATACAACTCCTGCAATGGTTGCATGAATTCCTGATTTATAAATAAAGTACCATAAAAATAGCATCGGTATAAAATAGAAAATAAAATTATTTACGTTGAATTTATTAAGCAAAAATAAGATCGCCATTACTGCAAGAGAAA
>JAYVPA010000036.1:0-2581 GCA_043757615.1 Sphingobacteriales bacterium
TGACTGGAAGAACATTTCCACTCCATTACCCCAGAAAGACAATAATAAATGGATTCGTATTGCACAGAATCTGGATGAGCTAATCGATTCTCCGATTGAAATTGGAAATCATGTTTCTTATTTCTTTGATGCAGCTAATGTACCACATGAAGTAGCTATTTACGGAAAGAGCAATTGCAATATTGAAAAGCTGATTGATAATCTAAAAAACATTGTTGAAACAGAAGTTCAACTATTTGGTTCGCATCCCTGTAAAAACTATGTTTTTATTATTCATAATACGGAAACAAGTTACGGCGGTTTAGAACATCTTCATTCCTCTGTAAATCATATTACAAGATGGAGTTATGACAAGGACAATTACCAGCGTGCTATAAGTTTACTGGCACATGAATATTTTCATTTATGGAATGTAAAACGCATTCGTCCTGTAACGCTTGGTCCATTCAATTATCATACAGAGAATTATACTGAACTGCTTTGGTTTTTTGAAGGCGTTACAAGTTACTACGATGATTATATTTGCTATCGTGCTGGCATCACTTCCAAAGATGATTTCATTAAGATAGTTGAAAAAAATATCAATGAAGTTTTGAATACAGGTGGCATGGATACGCAAACATTAGCGGAAGCAAGTTTTGATACCTGGCTGAAATATTACCGCAGAAATGAGAACACTATAAATTCTCAAATCAATTATTACACGAAAGGCGCGATTGTCGCAATGATTTTTGATTTCATTATTTTGGATGCTACAAATGGAGAGAAAAGCCTGGATGATGTGATGCGAAAACTGTATGCAAACTATTTAACGGATGCTGTAAAAGGTGTAACAGAAAATGATATACTCGAAATTTTTAACTCGGTAAGTGGTGTTGATTTTACTTCTTACTTCCAAAAGTATATCCACACGACTGCAGCATTGGATATTGAATTTTATTGTGGATTACTCGGCATTGAGGTAAAAGACACTAAAGAAAATAATAAAATATTTTTAGGCTTGAGTACAAAGATAAAAGAAGGAAGATTAATCGTTACACAATTAGATAAAAACTATGGAGCTTATAAAGGCGGCTTGAGTGTTGAAGATGAGATCTTAGCAATTGACGGATTTCGCGCAGTAAAAGACTTTGGAAAAATATTTGCACATAAAACCGTGCTTGAATCCATTGAAGTACTGGTATCACGACAAGGGACCATAAAATCAAATAAGATTACGTTAACGGAAGACAACAGAAAAAACCTTACCTTTATGTTCAACCAAAACAATTCTGACAAACAGACTGTTTTACTGAAGAAATGGTTAGGCTAAATTGTAACTAATAAAAAATGAGAATAAGAATAATCACAGCAATATTAATTTTGTTTTTTATTACGGAAAACAATCCTGCATATTCCCATCCCCGGGGCAGACGGCCTAAAAGTTGTCCTGCAAAAGTATTATTACCGGGACACAGCAAACCTATAAAATGTTCTAAAGCAAGAAAACTAAAAAATTCTTATTTTTAATCTACAGAACCACCAATAGATAACCAATACCCATAGAAATGAAAAAGATAAATTTACTTTTTACATTGCTGTTTATCAGTTCTTCCATGCTTTATAGTCAGTCTTTCTTAGGTGGTCATTTCTCCCCACATGATGCGACACTAAGCAATGAATTAAATCCTGCAGCAGGTATTGCAGGTGATATGAAATGGCAGGTAAATCTTATCGGCATCAGCACGGAAATCGGAAATAATTATTTTTCTGTCAACGGAAAACTAAAAGGTATCGCTGCCAACTTTGATAAAGATAAATATATAGCACAAAACCTTGATGGCAAACGAAAAGAACTGCATGGAAATCTTGGTATTCTTGGACCAGGTTGCTTTGTACGTATCAAACAAAATAACGCCATCACATTTGGCACCCGCGTAAGAGCTGTTGCTACCTTTAATGATCTCAATCAGGATTTTGTATATTCTTTGTACAATCATTTTGAAGATATCCTTCAATGGCTTCCCAATTTTACGGATGAAAGAGCTGCTGCTGCAGTAAATGTATACCACGAATTTCATGTTGGTTATGCACGCACTATAAAGTTAGGAGAAAGAAGTTCTTTGCATGTTGGAATGACTGCAAAAATGACTACCAATATCTTTAATGCGCAATTTGTTACCAACAATCTCAATTTCAATAAAATCTATGCAAGCGCAACCGACAGTTTTATTAATGCAGGGAACACAAAATTTGATTTAATGGTATCTAATAATGTTGACGATGGTTTTAAATATAAATTTGGTATTGATGGATTTGGATTTGATATCGGATTGATTTATGAACTCAAATTAAAAAACAGCAAGGACCATTTTGTTATGGCAGGCGTATCTGTAAATGACTTAGGTTTCAATAAATATACTCTCGGAAAATACAGCCGTTCTTTTGTTGGAAATGGTATGAATATTCCTGCACAACATTTGGTTGGTAGTGACGGCAATACAATAAAGCTGGATGACGTTTTAGATTCTTTAGGAACCAAATCAATTCCTACCGGAAAAAGCAAAATTAAATTACCAACTACGGTAAATGTGTTTGCAGA
>JAYVPA010000037.1:0-2556 GCA_043757615.1 Sphingobacteriales bacterium
GTATGACGGTAGCCACAGGTGAAAATTGGATAGGTAATTTAAGCAACAAGGAATTAAAGAATATGTTTGAGCTTGGAAATTTTAACCAAAGCGCGATATAGTTAAATTTAAAAAAGCACCGCCTGCCATCTGCGAAGATGCAGAATCTCAAAACTTGCGAGTAGATAATATCAAAAAACTGATAGAGAAAAAATCATATGTAATGCGAATCAAAGATTGAAATTATAAGATACTCCTATTGTAGAAGCGTAGCCTCGATACATATTGTAACAACGGATTTTAATCCGATGAATAAAATTAACCAACCGTCATAAGAACCGTAGGTTCGATCCATATAAAATACAATATACAGCGTGCCTACGGCACTATGAGAACAACCCGACTAAACTCACAACGGATTAAAATCCGTTGCTACAAAATATTTCTAGCCAATGGCTTTATTTCTATTATTTCAAACTTTGATTCGCATTAGTAACAAACCAAAAAAACGTTCTTCGTGATTTTAGAAATAATAAAGTTGTATGCGTCATGATTTCAGTATTTCCTGCATAAGATCGGAAAGTGATAGGGCGGTAACTCCGTTGCCAAGCGAAAACTGATCCGTACCTGAATAAACAACATAACGTCTTTCAGGTTTAATGTCATCGCAGGCTATATGAAACCCTTTATGTAAACTGGGAGAAGAATTTCTTTTAATTTCGATGGCCCATTTTTCTTTTGCAGAAAATTCCAATATTAGATCAATTTCTGCGCCTGCCGGGGTTCTATAATAAAATGCTTGCACACCGGCTGGTACAATAGACAAAATGTTTTCAATCACAAATCCTTCCCAGCTTCCACCCACAACGGGGTGGCCAAGTAATTCATTATAATCTGGTATGTTTAACAATGCATGGGTTATGCCACTGTCTCGTACATAAATTTTGGGCGACCGCACCAAACGTTTACCTACGTTAAAAATCCAAGGCTTCAATCGGCGCACCAACAGCAGGTCTACCATCAAATCTAGGTAACGAGCTATCGTAACGCCAGTTACATCAAGACTTCTGGCAAGACTCGCAGCGTTAAGCACGGATCCTTGGTGATGGGCAAGCATTGTCCAAAAGCGTTCCAATGTTTCGGCAGGTATTCTGGGGCCTAGTTGCGGGATGTCACGTTCCAGATATGTTTTTATAAAATCATGTCTCCAGTCCATGCTATCTCTGTTGGATGAGGCAAGTAGGCTCTCCGGAAAGCCACCTCGCAGCCACAAGGTATTGGGATCTTGTGGATATTCTAACTGGTTAATACCATATAATTCTAAATACGCAATTCTGCCAGCCAGTGATTCACCAGACTGTTTCAGTAGTTCAATCGATGCTGAGCCAAGGAAAAGAAATTGCCCAAACTTATTTCCTTTGCGTCTTTCCTGATCAATGATTCCCCTAAGTGATGAAAAAACTTCTGGAAGACGCTGTATCTCATCGAGGATAATTAATTTATCTTGGTTCGCAGTGTGAAAACTCACAATATCCCTCACCTTTTGCAAATCAAGCCTGCTTTCCAAATCCAAGTAAACGGATGGCCGTGATTTCGAAATATTAATTGCAATAGTTGTTTTACCCACCTGACGAGGTCCCATTAATGCAACAGACGGGCTTCTTTTGAGGGCTTGTACTATTTGTAACGCTACATTTCTTTTTATCATCCACGCAAATGTAATATTAAATATTATATTTACGTGGTTTAAATGGTAAATTTTTGATTGCCATCCGGGTAAATAATTGCCAATAAAGCCATTTTTATACTAGAAATCACTTTTAAAGATTGATTTCATCATACCATGAGGAGACAATTATGCCAAAGTCGTTTTTATCGGATTGAACAGAAAACTTAGCTTGAATTAACCCATGTTATTCATAGCAACGATAGGGTTCATAATTCAGCCGCCTGCGGTATTGTTTGCAAATTCTATGCAGAAAAAAACACTTACGAGTTTTATCTACGTAAGTGCTTGATTACTAAGTGGGCCCACCAGGGCATGATCCTAGGACCCCCTGATTATGAGGGTCTCTAGAAGACTTATATTACCTATCTTTTATTGATAATCGACGGGATACAAGATTAGAACAGATTAGTATTTACTTTATTTAACCCTATTTATCCTGTTTATTATTAAAAATGGGCACGGAATGTAGCGGAGGCGTATTTTAAATAAAAAAGGGTTTAAACTGTAATTCTACATTCTTTTTATTATTTTGAATAATATCCGGTTGCTCTTCCAATTCCTTCTTTTGTAATAAGATTTTTATTGAATAGTTCAATCAATGTTTTCTTCACAGTTGGAAGTGGGATGTCTAACTTCCTTGAAATATCTCCTGAACTACATCCTGAATGATTTAGAATATGGAAATTAATTCTTTGTTCACGTTGTGTAAGTGATTTACTTACTTTTTTATTTTCTTCTAATTTCAGCAATAAGTTACTTTGAATATTATTTAGACAGCTTATAAAAAAAGTAAGCCATTTTGTAACATTTTCTCCGGGTCTATTTTTTTGTGCATCCATTAGCACCTT
>JAYVPA010000038.1:0-2537 GCA_043757615.1 Sphingobacteriales bacterium
GGAAAAACCATTTACAAAAAATTATATTCCAAAACTCGAAGATTTAGTAACTATCATTTACACATCCGGAACAACAGGTATGCCGAAAGGCGTGATGCATCATTACAAAGCTTTTGCATTTGCTGCTACTTCCTTATTGATTGAAATAGACAGATTGGGATTACTTACAGATAACGAACGTTTCTTATCCTTCTTGCCTTTATCGCATATAGCGGAAAGAATGTTGGTAGAAATGGGCGGTTTGTATGCCGGTGCACCCATATCGATTGCAGAATCCATAGAGAAGATGCCGGAAAATTTACGAGACACACAACCTACTGTTTTTTTAGCAGTGCCGTTGATATGGACGCGTATGCAAAATAAAATACTGCAACGATTGCCGCAAAAAAGATTAGATACACTTTTACGGATTCCATACTTATCCGAATTAATAAAGAAAAAAATAAAAGAGAATGCGGGTCTGTCTGCGGCAAAATTTATTATCAGTGGTGCCGCGCCAATTCCTGTTGCTCTTATTAACTGGTATGAAAAATTAGGCATTGATATTTATGAAGCATATGGTATGAGTGAAAACTGTGCGTACTCGCATGGCAACCGCCCCGGTGACAGAAAGGTGGGAACGGTAGGAATTACTATGCCCGGAGCGGAATGTAAAATTACTGAGGAGGGGGAAATTCTAGTGAAGAGTGATTGCACAATGTTGGGTTATTATAAAGAACCTGAAAAAACAAAAGAAGCAATTACCAAAGATTATTTTTTAAGAACCGGTGATATGGGCGAAATTGATGACGAAGGTTATCTGAAAATCACAGGACGCATCAAAGAATTATTTAAAACAGATAAAGGAAAATATGTAGCACCTGCACCGATTGAACTGGAGTTATCAAAGAATCCCCACATCGCGCAGATATGTGTAGTAGGAAATAATTTAAAACAACCGATGGCATTAGTAGTACTTGAAGAAAATAAGGAGTTTGATAAAATTAGGGTGGAACAGGATTTACATAATACATTGAACGAAGTGAATGCAGCATTAGATAATCACGAACGCATTGCAAAATTTGTGGTGATGAAGGATGCATGGACAGTAGAAAATAATCTGATTACACCCACTATGAAAGTGAAACGAAATATTTTAGAAAAAAAACATGAAGCTGATTTTCTAAAATGGCAGAATAAAAAAGATATGAAAGTTGTGTGGGAAAATTAATCTTGTAAGCTATGTATGAAAACAATAAATCAAATCTTTATTTCTACAGCTCTTTAGTTTGTGCTATATGGTTTGCGTTAACAGTATCCTTATGGGTTTATTTTGCTAATCTTTTTATTTCATTGCCAGTTGGAATTATTTCTTTATATACAATGCATAAAGGAAAACAAATTGATGAAAACAACAATCGTTATAGAATAACTACAAGCATATTAATTGCAGGAGTTGTAGTTTCTTTAATTGTCCTTTTGTTTTTAAGATAATAAATTAATAGTCTTATGAATTTTGAAGAATACAGAAAACAAGATGCTGTTGGTTTAGCAGAACTGGTAAAAACAAAACAAGTGCATCCAACAGAATTATTAGACATTGCGATACAACGCACGGAAGAAGTCAACCCGAAAGTAAATGCTGTCGTTACCAAATTATATGATCTTGCAAAAGAACAAATAAAAAATCTTAATGCAGATGCACCATTTGCCGGTGTTCCATTTTTGATAAAAGATTTAGATGCTCATCTTGCAGGCACACGCATGACAGGCGGTTCGCGCATTTTAAAAAATTATGTTTCTACTCAAACTTCCGAAACTGTAAAACGTGCAATAAATAGTGGTTTGATTATTTTCGGGAAAACAAATACTCCTGAATTTGGTATAACACCATTTACAGAAGGAGAATTATTAGGTACTGCCCACAATCCATGGAATTTAGAACATACCACAGGCGGAAGCAGCGGTGGTGCAGGAGCGGCAGTGGCTGCAGGTATTTTGCCCATGGCATTTGCAAGTGATGGTGGTGGCTCTATTCGTATTCCCGCAAGCTGTAATGGATTGTTTGGAATTAAGCCATCGCGTGGAAGAATTAGTAATGGTCCTGTTTATGGCGATTTATGGAATGGTGCTGTAACATCCGGTATTGTTTCGCGAAGTGTGCGTGACGCAGCTGCATACCTAGATGTTGTGCAGGGTGCTGTTATTGGTGATTCATTTATTTCACAAAAACCGGATAAGCCGTATATAGAAGAAGTAAAAACTCTTTCCAATAAATTAAAAATCGGGTATTCACTAGAGCATCCTGTTAGTGGTGTGCAAGATGAAGAAAATAGTATTGCCATCAATAAAACGGTGGAGTTATTACGTTCGCTTGGACATGAAGTGGAAGAAGTAAAATTACCATACTCAAAAGAATTGTTGACAGAAATTTTTTACAGAATGGTTTGCGGTGAATTGTCTGCAACGGTAGAATTTATTGGTGAAGAGAGAGGAAGTAAACCAAAACAAAATGAGCTCGAACCAAATACATGGTTATTATATAAATTAGGAAAATC
>JAYVPA010000039.1:0-2533 GCA_043757615.1 Sphingobacteriales bacterium
AGTTAATTAAAAATCATCATAATCAACTTCTACAGTTTTTTCTCCGGCTTCCATGCCTGCTTTTCCGTATTCTGTAGGTCTTTCTTCAAAGAAATTTGTTTTTCCCTGCGTGGAGATTTTCTCCATAAAAGAAAAAGGATTTTGTGCGTTGTATACTCTTGGATAACCTAATGCCAGGAGTAATCTGTCTGCACAGAATTCGATGTATTCGCACATCAGCAGTTCGTTCATGCCGATTAAGGAAACAGGTAAAGAATCTTTAACAAATATTTTTTCACATTCTACCGCATCACAAATAATCTGGTAGATTTCTTCTTTGCTTAATTTGTTTTCAAGCATACCGTATAATAAGCAAGCGAAATCGCAGTGCATACCTTCGTCACGGCTGATAAACTCATTAGATTTTCCTAAGCCTTTCATCAAGCCTCTGTCTGTAAGCCAGAAGATAGAACAGAAACTTCCGCTGAAGAAGATTCCTTCTACTGCAGCAAATGCCACTAAACGGTGTGCAAATGATGGTGCGCTGTCAATCCATTTCAATGCCCAGCTCGCTTTCAATTTTACACAGTCCAGTGTTTCAATTGCATTGAACATTTTATCTTTTTCAGCAGTATCTTTAATAAAGGTGTCTATTAATAGAGAATACATTTCTGCATGTACATTTTCAATCGCTACCTGAAAACCGTAAAAGCAACGCACTTCCGGGATAGTAACATCCTGCATAAAATTCACGACTAAATTTTCATTCACGATACCATCACTTGCTGCAAAGAAACCTAATACGTGTTTTACGAAATGACGTTCATTATCAGTCAGTTTTTTTTCCCAGTCAATAACATCCTGGCTTAAATCCACTTCTTCAGTTACCCAAAAACTACGTAATGCAGTTTTATACATTGCCCAGATTTTATCGTGTTTGATTGGAAACAACACGAAGCGGTTGTCGCTTTCTTGTAAAATTCTTTCAGTAGCCAATGCCGTATCCATTTAGTGTTCTATTTAAATGTTTTATCTAAAAATATGTTTGAATGCAGGATTTCTTTTGTTTCATCGTTTCCGATATCTTAAAGCTACTTTAATGATTTAAAAAACCAGCCCCAACTTTTCCACACGTTGTTTATTTGAATTGTTAATAATAGTAATATGATTGAATTTGAGCTACTTAGAAGCATACTTAACATCTTTGCAAAATTTCAACAAGCATGTGTATACTACGTGAAAAAAAAGTGTAAAAAAGTGTTGCATAAATGAAGTTTATTGCAATTCGAGAGTTTGAGACAAAATAAAAAAAACAAGCTTTTTTATTAGGTAGTTTCATTATTTTGTTTATTTTGATGAGAAGGAGAAAATGTCAAAAAAGACCAATTACTCCATATTTTGACTGTCTATGATAATAGTTACTGGTCCGTCATTAACTAATGCTACTTTCATGTCAGCACCAAACTCACCGCTATAGATTTCTTTACCAAAATTAGTTTTCATTACGGATAAAAACTGTTCATATAACGGAACCGCTATGTCAGGTTTTGCAGCCCGCAGAAAACTCGGACGATTGCCTTTTTTTGTGGAGGCAAATAATGTGAATTGAGAAACCACTAAAATATCACCATTTATATCTTGTACAGATAAATTCACTTTTCCTACAGCATCAGAAAAAATTCTTAACTGAATAATTTTTTTCACCAGCCAGTCGATATCTTTTTCGGTATCGGTTTCTTCAATGCCTAATAAAACCAATAAACCAGATTGTATTTCGCTTTTTATTTTTCCGTCAATAGTGACAGAAGCTTTGGAAACCCGTTGGATGACAGCACGCATTTGTCTGAATCTTGATTTTTGTGATGAATTTGATTTACCTGATTTACAAATATGAAGATAAGAAATTCGGATTATTATGCGGTTGCAAATTGTAACCGCATATTTCTATTAATGTTCGATGTCACAATTTGTGATATCGAATATCTGAACTCATCACACTTTGTGATGAGTTCAGATATCTTGATAAAATTTATGGAAAAAGGCATTCTTTTGTATCTCAATAGTAAAATGATGTTATGCAGGTGCAGAAAGTACAGACAAAAATTTATGAAATCAGAGGTAAGAAAGTAATGTTAGACTTTGATTTGGCTACACTTTATGAGGTAGAAACAAAAGTCTTGAATCAATCGGTAAAACGTAATATTGAACGTTTCCCGGAAGATTTTATGTTTCGGCTTTCTATCATAGAATGGAATCTGATGCGGTCACAAATTGTGACCGCATCAGACGCACAAGGCAGGAGAAATAAGAATGTACAGAATTGACGGAAAAACTAAAAAAATTAGAAAACAAAACCAATAAGAAATTCAAAGACGTTTATGAGGCGCTGGATTATTTATTGCAAAAAGATAAAATAGAAGTAGAGCAGAAAAACAGAAAACGAATTGGTTTTAAATAAGAAGGCTAATTTGTGTACGACAAAAATTGACGCAGTAAAATAATATCTTTGATGAAAATAAAGATATGTCAGCGGCAACAAAACTCAAACGATACT
>JAYVPA010000040.1:0-9299 GCA_043757615.1 Sphingobacteriales bacterium
ATGTAAATGATTTTTCTTTCTAAAAGAAAATAGATGCCATAAATTAAAACACCATAGACTAAAACATCCTGCTTGCATAAAATACTAAGAAATAGAAAAAATAATGCAATAAAATTATAGGATAACTTATTGCTTTTTATAAATAAAATGAAATTATACAGAAATAGAATAAAAAATGTAGTTTTAATACTGTCCGGCCTGCAGGCATAAAAATGGCTTGGTAAGAATAATATGAAAATCAGCAGGAGATAGATTTTATACTTAAAATTATCAACCAAAACAGATGTAATCTTTAATAAAAAATAAAAATTGACAAATAACAAAAGGAAAGAAATAGTTCTCCCTATGATGTACATCATATGTACATCTTTGATAACATTTATTGAACATATTTTCATGATTCCGGCCATCATGAAATAATACATAGGGGCGTGAACTATTAATAAATAAGGAAATTTTTCAGGATTTTCGTATAGATGACCTTTTAAAGTAATAAGCTGAATGAGATGCAGCATGGCAAATTCAACACCTTCTAAATCCGGATCATAGGTGAAAATATAAACAACGCGGATAAATAGTAAAAAAAGTAACAACATAAGACATCCAAATTCAAAGAAATTCAGGCTGCTTACTTTCTGTGATATACTTGTATGATTACCTTTCAAATATTATGTATTTTATTGATTGTTTTAATATTTGACAAAGCAGATGGATTTACACAAATATAATAATTATAAAGAATAGTTTTATTCCAGGATTATAGATAAATTTGGATACTTTATTCAGCTCCGAGATGATAATACATAAACACACATTCTTTTTATTATTTATTTTCATAACGCAATTTTCTTTTTCCCAGAATTGTGAAGTAATGTTGGCTAACGTAAATAACGCAATACAACATGCTCAGCATAACTTGGACAGTACGCTCAAAGCATCAGGTCAACCCGAATACATTGAATCTTATATCGTTTATCCTGTAATAAGCAGATATTACAATAAAACTAAGAACAAGGATACAGCATTAATAAGGAGATTTCCGGATTTTGAACGAAGCGTCTGGTGTTATAAAGGAACTTGTTTTAATAACAACAGATCTTTCTATCTAAATAAAAAAGAAATACTCGATAAAATTAAAAATAACGATTTGAGAGATGGTTATCAAAGAGAAACCATTTGCATGCTTTGTGATAAATATTTATTAGATACTATTGCTGTCATTAAACTGCTGGACTACGAAGACACATTAAATGTCAGTGAAAATTCTAATGCAATTTGTTATACATTACTTCACAAGGTTTTACAATTATCTGCTTTAAAAACAAATAAATGTATAGATAAAAACCTTTTTGAAAGATATCAATTTAGATTAACAAATAAGATATATAGCAAATTTGTTGACACATATCTTTTTTCAAAAGAGCGGGATACTTTACCATCAAATAACTATGATTTATTTGCCGAATCTGTATTAATGATATCCATATTGGATGATAAGATAAATATCAGTGATAATTTGTATGATGATATAATAAAAAACCAACATTCTGATGGAGGATGGTCAATAAATACTACTGATTTAAACTCCAGCGGACATACAACGGTAGTGTGTTTATGGGCCTTGCTGGATTATCAAAAAAAACTAACTAATGTAATTAAAAACCCTAAATGATACAGAGACAACTTATGTGTTATTTTATGCACTTGTTCAGCAATATTTTGTCTGACAAAATTTAATAGACGCAAACCCTGCAATTGTGGAAAATTTTTGTTAAATTTATGTCAATGCAAGTATGGTAAAAAATTTACAAAAATATGTCTTACTATTTATCCTTTTGTTGTGTCTGAAAAATAGTAAAGCTGCAACTACAGAAGATTATATAGCAATTGTAAGACAATATCAGTCTGCATATAATCATTCAGATTTTTCTTTGTTGGATTCAATAACCTTCTCGCAAAAAGAATATAGTGATCTGGTCACAAAAATTGATAAAGAGTTTCCCGGATGTTTAAACGATTATGACAAAACATTCGATGTAAACACTTTTAAACGTGATTTTCAGAAATCGCATTTATATACGCTTAAAACAGATACAATTGTAATTAGTAAGATTTCGGATTTCACTACTTGTTCGGATCTTGTTGTTAAAAAAGTGACATGTCTTGTCTACTTTAAAAAACTGAATAAATCGGCACCTGTTAACTTAATTGTAGTTGATTTAAAAGATAAAAGATATAAGATTTTAATTGATATTATTAATGAAAACTATTTTGCAAATGAGAAATTTTAAACATTTATTACTGTTATGCTTAATAGTTATTGGTATTAATAATGTATATAGCCAGTTGTACAATGACGGTCCTATCAGATTAAGAGTATGGGCATATGCAGTATGGTCGAGTTCGAACTGTGGGGAAATTGGAAATAATGAATATGCCATTGAAAATATTCAGGCTCGCGTATTAACAGGCGGCGGTGTCTCCTATCAAACTTCTCCTTCCGGTTTCAATTGTTCGTTTTGGGGTTCTAACAACAGATACTTTTTCTTTAACCCAAACCAGATGCATGTAATAAACAGCGCCGGACGTCCCTTACAAGGTCCGGGATATAATCTGTTAGATATAACATATCCGTCAGGGGTTACAGTACCGTCAGAGTTTGAAGTATATGCAGCTACTGCTTATGAAGAAGATTGTACCGGTGATTTTTTATCCTGCGGTCAAGGAAGTGAATTAAATTACGACGAATGCTGCTGTCTAAATATTCCGTTTGTTGGAAGAGTTTGTGCATCCGGTGATGATTACGTTGCCACTACTAATTCATGGCAGGCAGTAAAATTCAGGGGAGGGAATAATGGCTCGGTCAATTATACACAGCCTATTTTAATGACTTCTTCCGGCGAAAATAAATATGCTGTAGTTTTCGCGTATCAATGGGATTGGACTGCTCCTCAACCGGCATTATGTGCAGCACCAACATATCAGGACGCACCTATCACCGTTACGGCAGATTTTGTCGGACTTTTTGCAGATAATGACTGGGATGGCGGTACCTGCGGTATAAGTATATCCGGAGATGAAGACTTCAGGGTGAAATTGAGAACCAAAGATAATTTAACAGGATACCCCGCATGGCCGGCATCAGCAATACATATCAGCCAGGATGTGCCTAAGTGGAATAACGTAAATAATAATATTTTTAATAAAACGTATCCTGCTGGTTCTACCAATATGCAGTCTATTGATATTAATTATGAAATGTGGGAGGAAGATGGATTTCAAACAACAGTTTTTGGAAATCTATACAGACCATGCGGAGATGTAAACTGGGATGAAAATTATAATCCAAGTTGTTGTGTAACACTGTTTGGATTTACAGTTTGTTGGAATGGAGACGAAGGCTATGCAACAGGAACATATAGCATTAATAACTGGCGTAACAGTCCGCCTAACACTGACAATTTTATAGAAATACCTGTGCGTATAAGCAATTCGCAATATCAGAATTATATTGCTAAAATTAAATACAGATGGACTATAGCAAATCCGACAGCGACAATTGTACCCGCTTTAGACCGGACTTTGTGTGTTGGAACGCCTACTACGATAGTTGCCAATACTACAGACGCAACGTACTTCCAATGGCAGGTAACAAGTGCCACAGGTCCTACACCACCATCATGTCCGGCAACAGGATGGTCTGATATTGCAGGAGCAAACTGTTCTACCTATACTCCACCTCAAACACCCGGTACCAGAATATACAGATTAATGATCTTTAACAGAAATGGTACAGGAAGTACTTCTTCAGTTGGTTCTCAATATGCCTATGCTTATTCCGAATGTGTTAGAGTAACCTATTTTCCGTATGCACCGCCAATCACAAGTGTTGCTTGTGGTGCAACGGTAACACAAAATACACCAATTACTTTCTCTGTACCTGTTCCTCCGGCAGTTGGGGCAGTTGCCAATGCAACCGGGTATACATGGTCGGTATCACCGTCAGCTGGAGTTATTATTTCTGCTCCCAATTCAGCAACAACAACCATTACCTTTCCTAATGTAACTAGTTATATCATTACGATGACTGTTACGGATGCTTGCTTAGCAGCAAACGCAACAAGCACTTGTAATGTAAATGTTACCACATCTTCTTGTGGTTATGTCTATTTAAGCTCTATAGGTAATGATGCGAATCCGGGAACAGAATCTCAGCCTAAACTGACATTAGCAAATGCTATTGCTTTGGCTAATAGTACAACCAGTAAACATATTAGAGTTGCATCCGGTACATATAATATCGGAAGCGTCATTGATATTGAATCTAATTTACTCATAGAAGGTGGTTTTAATGCTGCAACTTCGCCATGGACAAAAGATGAAAATTCTACAACAACATTATCTCTTTCAGGTGCATTTGCTGCAAATAATGATCAGGCACATACTATGGGCTTACGGTCTGCTTCTAAATCAAACTGGAAATTACAGGATTTAAATATAACAACAGGAAATGCAGGTGGAATTGCAGTGAATGGGGAAGGAAAATCCAATTATGCAATTTATGTAGACAATACTAGCGGATATTATATTCTGAGATGTAATGTAAGCAGTGGGACTGCAACAGCAGGAAACGGGGGGACAGTATATGGAATTGCTAATGCCGGTGGAACCGGAGGAAACGGTAGTAAGGGACAATCAGGTGCGGATAATTGTGATGCAGTTTGTCTCAGCAGTTGTTGTCAGTCAACACAGAATGGGGGTTCAGGCGGCAGCGGCGGCAGCGGCGGTAGCGGAGCAAATAATGGTGCAGGTGGTTTCTCTGGCGGAAATGGAGGAAGAGGTGGAAATGACTGTTGTTCTCAGATGGGATATGGCGGAAATAATGGAAACGGTCCAGCCTACGGCGGCGGCGGCGGCGCAGGTCCATGGTCAGGGAGTATCACCTCAGGAGGAGGAGGAGGTAGTGCATCAGCTAATGGCGCAAACGGTAGCCCTGGTTCTCCGGGCACAGCTTTCTATGCAAATAATTATTATTTTCCAGGCACAGGTACTGCAGGCGGTGGCGGTGGCGGTGGTTCCGGCGGCGGCGGCGGCGGCGGCGGTAGTGTAAATCTAGATAATTGTCAAGCTTCGGCAAATGCTGGTTCAGGCGGCGGCGGCGGCGGCGGCGGCGGCGGCGGCGGTTGGCCTGGCCGAGGCGGTGGCGGATCTTATGCACTATTTATAGCAACAACCAGTTCAGGAGAGATTTTAACAGATTCAAGATTTAATCCGGGTGCTGCAGGTGCCGGTGGTGCCGGTGGTGCTGGCGGAAACAATGGTGTATACGGTTCACCATATGGTGCAAATACGGATTGTAATAATTGCGGTCGTGTAAATCAAGGCGGTGGCGGAGGATACGGTAGCTGGGGTGGTGCAGGCGGCAGTGGAGGTAATGGTTCAACAGGTGTATCTTATCAAAAATACAGTATTCCTGCCGGTACATCAAGTAATCCAACAGTTGCTTTACCTAAAGCAGCCATAACTGCACAATATGCATTAGGTTGTATTTATTCACAAATTCCGGTAAGCAAAGGGGGAGCAGTTTGGTCTAGTTTTGATGCAGGTGGAAATTTATTGAATGATAATTATCCACCGGGAGTCGGACCAAGCCCATCTTCTTACACAACAAGTTCAAATAATCCTGTTATTTATTATACAAGCACTATTGCAGGTAATGATGCAAAAGATCTAACAGTAGATGGTGTTGCTTACAGAGATGCAATTTATATAAGAGGTTCGAGAACACTGCCAACTATTACAATAGATCCCAAAAGAGTATGCAGTGGTGAAACAATATCATTGGATGCGACAGTCATTAATCCAAATCAGGATGCTACGAATACTGCTGCTGATCATGAATGGAAATACAGACAATTCAGAGTAAATAATGTGTTGAGTTTAGGTGGATGGAATGCTATAGGCACAGGATTATCCACATCATTTTCTATTACAAATAATACTACAGATTCTATAAAATATCTGGTTGCTTTCAGAACCAAAGATTATTGCTGTGGTTGGTCAATATGGGTATATGACAGTGTTACTGTTTATCCTGCTATTAATCCGGCAACTGCATGGACTTCTGTTCCTGTAAACGGAAGTAACGTTTGTATTAAAGGTACTCCTGCAACATTAAGTGTTAATGTACCGACAGGACAATCGGGCGGAACATTAGCATCCGCATTTATATACAGATATTCTACAGATGGTGGTACTACATGGACAGCTTGGAGCACTACCCGTCCTACTGCAATACCAAAAGTAATAGGCAGCACTATTGTTCAGAGTGCGTTTATCACAACTACACTTCCTTTACTAAATGGTCCTAATAATTGTGATACAGCTTACACAACATTGGATATTAACTGGACTATCAGTGACTCAATAACTGCTATTGCTAATATTACTAATATTGAAGCATGCGGAAGCCCTAACGGAGGTGCAACTTTAATTTCTGTTACCCCACCGGGAGCAACAGGACAGTGGACACAGGTTTCAGGTTCGGGAACAAGTTCTCCTACACTCCCCTCTTCGTCAAATACAATAACTATTACAAATATTCCTTGGGGTTCGGGAAATAATATTTATACCTGGACAGTTTCTAATGGAGCTTGTTCTGATCAGATAAGTGATACTGTTGTG
This sequence comes from Sphingobacteriales bacterium, assembly GCA_043757615.1. GTDB lineage: Bacteria > Bacteroidota > Bacteroidia > Chitinophagales > JADIYW01 > JADJSS01. The sequence continues at coordinate 6,685 of JAYVPA010000040.1, forward strand.
GTAGCTAATAATACTTCCACAATCATTACGAATGATACAATGAATTGTTATACATGTTCATTGACAGATGGTAATACCTATACTTTCTTTGACTATCAGGGTTACGTAGTTTGTAAAATTCAGGATTTGACTAATTCTATGGATTTAGGCTCAACGGAAGTGTGTATAAGAAGACCAACTCCAAATACTGCACCAACACCACGTGTAATTACTAACGCTTATCCATCGGATTTGATGCCTTATTTAAGAAGATACTGGTCGATAAAACCAACCATAACTACTGCACCTGATGCTTTAGCTAAGATTACGTTCTATTACACTGCGGCAGAATATGCTAATTTATTTTCTGCAGCAGTTAGTACTCCTTATCAATTTGCCAGTCCTTCAGATTTACGTGTAAGTAAGTTTCCGGGCGGTGGCGGATTGTCGTTTTCAGGACCTGATAATGTATTAAATGGAAATACTACACCTGGAGGTGAAGACATAGTTCAGGGTGGTTATGCAGGTTCACATCCAAACTGGACAGCGCCGGTATTTACAACTTATGCAGCCAATGGAGTAGATTATGAAGTATCATTTACAGTAGATGAGTTTTCTACGTTTTATGTACATCCTGTTCGTTTCCCTTACGAAGTTTTACCGGTTGAGTTAGTTTCATTTACAGGGACAAACGTAGGTAACAGAAATAGACTGGATTGGGTTACTGCTTCAGAGCAAAATACGTCCAGATTTATTGTTGAAAAAACTTTAGATGGAATTAACTGGTTCTATTTGGGTGAAAAACCAGGGGCAGGAAACAGTAATCAAATATTAAATTACTCCTTGTTTGATAATACCCCGGCGGTGGGAGCTAATTATTATCGTTTAAAAATTCTGGATAGAGATGATACTTATACTTACAGTAATATTGTAATTATAAGATTAGATGCAGCAAATGTTGATGGTATTGCCGGCGTATTTCCGAATCCAAATTCAGGTCAGTTTACGGTTGTTATTTCATCGACTGCAGATATGTCTACTAACTTAAAGATTTACGATATCTTAGGCAGAATTGTAATGAATCATTCAATTGATTTGGTTCAGGGATCAAACAGTTTAAATATTAGTTTAAAGGATTTTGCTGACGCTACATATGTTTTGGAATATTCAGATGTAAATGGAAATTCTCATAAGTATAAAGTAATTAAACAATAGTAAGTATATCGTAAAATAAGAAAGGCTGCATTTTATGCAGCCTTTCTTATTTTATTGAGTACCATATATTTCATAAATTCTTTGCTTTAACCATTTGTCTTCGGGAAATCTTTTCTTGAAGACAGTTATTAAACTGTCAGCAGATTGTTTTCTGTTAGTTCTTGAGAACATATTCAACATGTTATTTGCAGCATAATTAAAAACAGGTTCTCTGTCAATTACATATTTAAAATAATAACAGGCTGAATCTGTGTTGCCTAAAGCCCAGTAAGTGTAACCAACATAATTTATGCTTGATAAATAAGTAGAATCAACTTGTCTGCTCTTTAGAAAAAACTGAAGTGCTTGTTTATAATCTTTTCTGTAAAACGAACTCAGACCTCTTAATTCCCACAGGTCAGGAACTTTGTCATATATCTTCAAACCTTGAATGGCATATCGTTCGCCGGTAATGATAAGACTGTCAGTGTAGACTCTGTTGTTATTAGGTTTCAATTCTTCCGACAATGCTAAATTTATATAAGCTCCTGCAGCCATACGGTTCGCATTTGCAGATTGTTTAAGCGATGGCATATCTTTTTCAATAAGTGTAAAAGAATTTCTCCAGTCCCTTGTTCTGTAAACTGTAAAAGAAATGAGTGTAATAAACAAGGCAATCAAAATACTATTTTTAACAGATTTTGTTGATTCGTTTGAATTAATATCAATAGCAAAAGCAGACAAACCTAAACAAAAACCTAATGAAGCAATAAAATTATATTTATCCATTATCATTCCTGCTATAGGTGTGTAGAGATTTAAGGCATATGCAATTGACAATAAAAAAAATAATAATGAAAATAAATAAAGTTTGTTTTTTGAAAATGCTTTTATACTTAAATAAAATAAAGTAACTAACAGTATCAACGTAACAATATTAATGAATGAAAATAATCCTGTTAGTAGAATCTTATTGTAGCCAAAGAAGAAAAAATAACCTGTTGGTACAACTAAAAACTTAATATAATAAAACAAAGATGTTAAAGAAAGAGACAAACGATTTAAGAATGTATCATGACCAACTATGGGATTCTCATCAAAACCCATTGAAAAAATATACTCGTCTTTATTAGGAATGGACTTTAAAGCACCTAGTACCATAAACGCTAAAAAGAATAAAAACAATGTAATGCCTAATGAAATAATTATTTTTTGTTTATTCACTTTTCTAAACAAGAATAAAATAAGTACTGGTGTAACTATAAAAATATAAGAGTCCAGCTTAGATAGAAAGCCGCAAGTTATAAATACAAAAAAGGTAGTAATTCTATACAGTTTTTTGTCATCGAAATATTTTATAAGTTGAATGGCTGCAAATAAACCAAACAACATACTTAATAAATTATCTCTGGCTTTTATATTGGCAACTACACTCACATGAT
>JAYVPA010000041.1:0-9214 GCA_043757615.1 Sphingobacteriales bacterium
TGCAGGACTTACTGTTATTGTTCTTGATATTGGAGCCAATGTTCTTCCGCAGGCATCCGTTGCTGTCCATGTCTCTGTTACCGTTCCACCACATGCTCCGGCAGGGTTTTGTGCTGTCCGGGTAGATATAAAGGATGTTCCGCTAATTAAACAACTTCCGGATAAAGCATTTGAGAAGCTTTGTGTACTCGCTCCCGGAACCGCACCGCAAGCTACTGTTATATTTCCCGGATTAAAAATCACAGGTAATGCTGCAGGATTTACTGATATTGTTTGATTACAAGTTGCTGTATTTCCTTTAGTATCTGTAGCAGTCCAGGTACGAATAATTGTACCTCCACAGTTTGTGCCCACACTTCCGGCATCTGAATAATTAATAGTAGCCCCTGTACAATTATCTGTAGCTGTAGCTGTTCCTGTTATTGCAGGTAAAATACTTGAGCCGCATTCTACAGTAATATTTGAAGGGCATGTAATTACAGGGTTAACTTCGTCCACTGTAATTTTTGTTACATCAGACCATGTATAACAAATACCTGATTGTAATCTTAATTGATAATATGTAGTAATTGGTAAAGCACCCATCGTTGTTGTAGGCAAAGTGGAAGCTGTTGCACCACCTATCGAAGACCAACCGGAAGCAGCTGTATTACCAGTTCCTGTTGTACCTGTTGATGTTGATGTTGATTTATACCATTGATATTGATATCCGCCTGACAAGCCACCTGTTGGTGTTGCCGGTGTAGAAGTTAAAGCTGAGGATGGTATAATATTATAACAAATCGTTTGGTCTGCAGCAGTTGTAAGTGTTGCTAAAGCGCTGTAAGATGGGTGATTTATGTTGTTAACGTAAGTTCCGGTTCCACCGCCGTTACCGGTAGACAAACCTAAACCTCCGGTTCCACCTGTTCTTGTTACCCCAGCTGAAATATTATTGGTCTGACATGGATTACTGATAATCTTTATTCTGCCTCCACTTCCACCGGCACCACCATTTCCTTGTTGTGCATTTCCGTCACCCGCAGCACCACCAGTTCCTCCATTACCACCATTTGCAGATAATGATCCTGTAATCGTTAAAACTCCAAAGCCTTGGAGATATATACCTCCACCTGAACCACCGCCAGCACCAGTGCCACCTCCACCTGATCCATCGTAATTATAGTATGTACAAATTGTACATTTGTCATATCCTCCTCTGCCATTAGATCCATTTCCACCATTACCTCCACTACTTCCATCAGCAGTTAAAGTACCTGTAACAGTAAGGATGTTGCTCGAAATCAAACTAATAGCTCCCCCTCCGGTACCTCCATTTCCTCCAGTGCTACCAGCAAACTCGCCGCCGCCGCCGCCGCCACCGCCGCTGCCGCCTATACCCATGCTGATATCACTACCAGTTGATGTTCCAAAGAGTAATCCTGTTGCAATTCCGCTTCCTGAACCTCCTGTAGGGAAGGCACCTCCACCGAATCTGTCCCAGCCGTTTCCGCCTCCTTTACCTGCACCACCGATATTACCATAAGAGCCTCCTCCTCCGGCACCTCCTCCTCCACCACCATCAGCATATCCATCTTGACCACCAAAACATGCTGTTCCACAATCTTTGCCGCGTTGATTACCAGTTGCACCAGTGGATCCACCACCCACGCCAATACCACCACCACCAGCATTGCTTCCTGGATTCGAATCACCACCACCAGTTCCGCCGTTTCCACCTAAGTTACCGGCACCATTTGCATTTATTAATCCACTCATTATGATATTTGTAGCATTTACTACTAAAGGACATCCTTGCGGGACTATTATTGTTACTCCTGCATTTACTGTAAAATCTCCTGTTACATTTATGGTGCCGCTTAAAGTTGTACTAGTTGCAATTACTACATTACCTGTTAAAGTAGAAGACGGACTTGCCACAGTAACAATATTCGTAATTACTGTTGTACCACAGCTACTCACTGATACTCTATATTGGGTTAATCCTCCCGGTGTAACTGAGAAAGTAGGTGTTGCTGTACTTAATGTATTTCCTTCTGAACCAACACTTGTCCAATTCGTTCCATCTGTGGATGATTGTAATTGGTAATATCCTGCAGTGCCACTAAGTGTAAGTGTTACTGTTCCGGTACTGTTACAAGACTGATTAGATGACAATGTTCCTGCGCTTACACCGATACAGTTTATATTAACTGTTGCAGTTCCTGCACCGCCATTGTCGTACATTTGGTATTCTATATTTTGTGTATTACCATCAAATGCTACGTTTGTAGTATTTGTAATACAGCAGGCAGACTGTGTATTAAAGAAAGTTCCACCATTAATATTTATTCTTGAATAATCATCCGCGCCACTTTGAATACTGTATATACCTTTTGCGAATGCTCTTGAAAGTAAAGCACGTTCTGCATAATCACTATTTAATGCTCCGCAAGTTGCTGCGCTCATGGGTGGAACCACACCACTTGCGAATGATTGGCTCAGCGTTGCAGATGTAGAAGTACTGGAACCACCGGTATTGAATCCTCTGTAATTAGCTGCAGAGAAACTAAAGTCTGCTGTAGCAGGATTATTATAATAATACTGATTCCAACTTCCAGTTCCTGAAACAGTAATATCTGCAGGAACTGTATTAATTGCAGTGGTAATATTACCTGTATTTGTACTATATCCCTCTGAAACTACATAGTAAGTTCCAGCAGCTAGTTGTGTGCTTATAGATGCTGTTGTTCCTGAACAAACAGGACCATTGTCATCATTTGAAGTAACTATATTTCCACTTGCATCAAGCAACCATAAATAAGTATCAAAACCAGAACCGCAAGTTGATATCTGAACTGTCGAAGTAGTGGAAACAGAAAACTTATAATATATATCATCTGAAGCATTTCCTGCAGTAGCAGTGGTACCGATATTTTCATTTCCAAAACAATTTGCTGCACTATTATTCTGTGTATTACTAGATGAACCGCATCCACTGAATGCTCCTATATTAATAGGATTGGTAAATGTATTTCCAACAGGAGAAAGAACAGATACTGTGGTAGTTGCACAAGTACTTGAACAACTTGTTGCATTGCCGGATTCGTAGCGTACAAAATATGCCGTATTTGATAAAGGAGCCGGAATAGTAATAGCTGCTGTACTTGATGTTGCTGCCGGTGAAACTGACCCGATAAGCGTACCGCCACAACTGCCACTGTAAAAATTGACCGTTCCGTTCATATTAATATTATTCGGGAAAGTTGCAGTAAGCGTAATATTTGTGGGTACATTATAAGTACAATACGAAGGGCTGGATGACGCAAGGCTTGTTGGCGCTTCATTGTAATAGTTCGTTATTAAGATGGTACCTGACGTTACACTTACACATGCACCATTCGTCACTCTGTATCTGATTCTGTCCGCATTCCCATCACTATTAGATGTCTTTTTAGGAAACGCAGAAACTCCAGAACTGTTACCTGTAACCCAATTAAGTGTCCAATTTCCATTATTGGAACCCCAATCCCAAACCACAGTTCCTGTTTGTCCGGATACAGTGATTGCTGTTCCAAAGTTTCCACCCGAGTTACAAAAATTAACCGGTCCTGAATTAGAAACTGAACCTAATGTAGAAGGACTTAAAACAGTAACTGAAATAGTATTGGAATTAGCAGAAGTAATACTTCCATTGGTTGCTCTTAACCTGTAAGAATATGACTGACCGGGTGTTCCTGTGTATACATAGGATGTAACATTTCCAACATTCTGGCTAAATACTATATTTGAAAAGCCAGCATCCGTTGCAATATCTAAAATATAAGATGTTGCCCCTGTTGCCACATTCCAGTTAGCAGTAAATCCGGTACAACTAGCTGTTGCTGCATTCGCAGTTGGGCCAGCAGCTGCAATGGAAACACTATACACGCCAGGGCCACCTCCTCTGTTATCTCCATTATAAACTATATTATAATTTCCATTCAGAAATGCATAAAAAGTTTGATTACTGTTATTCCCAGAATATGGAAATGTGCCACCACCATCAAGTGATAATCTGAAATAATCATCATTACCAATTACAATCTGGTAATAACCCGCACTAAAAGTATTATTCAATAATGCCCTGATAGATTGTGCAGAGCTATTAGATGATACTGTAGTTCCGCAGGTACCAGTTCTGTTATTTGCTACTGTTACATCGGTTTCACTTAATGAAGCCGATGAGGTCGAAGATGAACCGTTATTATAAAAACCACCATAGTTTGCAACATTGAAAGTTGCACTACTATTAGTAGTCCCTGTATTATATGCAGAGTTATATGTATAAATATTCCATTTACCTGTTGTTGTAGCTATTGACCCATATGCTGTCAAATCACCACCGGACATTTGACAGATATCTACGTTTATAGCTGCTGCCCCTCCACCATCACGTTGATCAACAATAATATTTGTGCTTCCATTTAATAAAACTAAATAAGTCCCACTATGTGTTGAGTTATCCCAAAGATTCACAGGCCATGTTGCACCACCGTCAAAACTTATTCTGATGCCATCATCTGAACTGTAATTTATTCTGTAAACTGATGAAGGCAAAGTACGGTTCATCATGTGGCGAGTACTAAATAAATCTGCAACAGAAGTAACACATGCTGTAGGTACCCCATTTGCCCAACTACCTGTAATAGTAGAAGATGTATTAGCAGATATACCACCCGTAATCGCACCCAGATAAGTATTTAGGTCTACTCCATTGTATACATAACTATTCCATACGCTTGCTCCGTATGACGTAGAAGCTGGGGATGGTGTACTTACAACAACGTTTGCAATACTAGAATAAGCCTGTGCAGTATTACAATATCCATTCTGAACCAAAGCCCTGATTTGGTAAGTTCCAGCTGTAGTAAATCCTGTTGTTAATGGAAATGTTGTGGTGGTACCACTTACAAGTGTCCAGCTACCAGCTCCAGGAGCAAGATATTCCCAACGAACAACTGAACCTGTTTGTCCACTTAAAGTAACATTGGAAAAAGCTCCTGACGTTGTACATGTTGACTGTGAAGAAGGTGTAGTCGTTCCTCCTACTGAGGGTGTATTGGCACCAGCAGCCATAGAGAAAGATACCCTATTTCCTCCTGTACCCTCATAATATTCCAGAACTAAAGTGTGTACTCCACTTAAAGTAGTGGTATATGTTGATGTTCTATAAGCACCACCATTCCAGTCATCTGTTACCAAAACACCGTCTATATACAATCTTCTGCCATCATCAGATCCAGTTGTGAAGGTGTAACTCTTACAGGTAGCACCGAAATCATAATTCATTCGGTAACGAATAGTAAAGGTTAAATTTTTTAACAACATTACTTGATAACCATTAGAATATATCTGAAAGTTTGAAGCATCATCCTGCGTTACGAAACTTTGGTCGAAATTAGCTGCTTCTGTTAGATAACCAACATAATTAGTAAAGCTTGCAGATGCATTATATACATGCCCAATCCAAGAACCGGTAGCTATTTCATTTTGTGTCTCAAATGTATTGGAACCACTTAATAGTTGAACCGTAACAGGAGATGATGTTACGTCTGTTAAGCAATTGAATCGGTTAATCATTACACGGACATTTCCCGAGTAAGTAGCAGTCCAATCTACAGATGCAGCACTACCAGTACAAGCCACACCGTTATCATCATTGTATGCTAGTTGATTGTTACTTTCATCTCTTATCGTTATTTGATTGTCATAACCAGCACCACAAGTAGAAAACCGATATGTAAATCCTTTAATAACACGAAAGAGCATAAATTGCCCGTTCGTAACACTTCCCAGTGATGCAGCACCCGAGGGATAGGCATCTATACTGCTTATCTGAAGTAATGAATTATTGTATGTAGTGTTAGTACATTGTGCATATGCATCGGCCTGCCACATCATGATGACAGAAAATAATATTGCGATGATTTTTTTCATATAGAAACAATTTAACTTTTTTTTGAAAGAAGAAATTATTGAATTATGTGATATAATTCAGATCTTGCTGCAATGGCGGCCCGCTTTTCGGCAGACATGTCGCTTATATTACCCTCGTGAATTTCGAAATAAATATCTGTCAGGGAATTTACAGCTGCATAATCCTCAGGAGCTGATGTAATCCATGCTTCCTTTTGAGCTTTATAATTTGCATTATCCGCTAGTTCGTTTCCAGTATTTATAAAAACAGGAAACTCACAGGAAATAGCAATTGTAACTATACTTCCTGATGTATCAATTCCAACAACAGTACATTGTGCCTTAACCCGGGAAATATTTATTATCAAGAGACAAAAGAACACTGATAAAAAGATTGTAATTTTTTTCATAAAAAACGATTATATTATATGTAATAAAATTCTTATTGGGTTATATGGTAAAGTTCTGGTCTACCAAGAATTGCTGTTTGTTTATCATTCGACATTGTAGTAAAATCATTCTGGTGTATTTCAAAATAAATATCTGTCAGGGAATTTACAGTTGCATAATCCTCGGGTGCAGATATAATCCATGCTTCCTTTTGAGCTTTATAATTTGCATTATCCGTCTGCTCATCTCCGGTACTTATGTATACCGGAAAATTACAGGAAATGGAAACTGTAAGAACATTACCTGAAGTATCAGTTCCTACCACGACACATTGTGCTTTGGATTGAGATATATTAATTATTAAAGCACAAAGAAATAAAATCAATGAAATAGCGTGTTTTTTCATATCAAATAATTTAGATTTGAATAATAATTTTAAAGAAATTTGTTACTGATTACTAGCAGCCCAACTCTCATTGTTATCTCAAACGTTGCTGTAAATTTTATTCCCCACATCAATATTAACATATTTTGACTATTTTTTTTACAATTCGTTAACTTTTTTTTAAGAAAAAGAGGTTTTTAATGCGTTTTTTGACATTAATCAATTGCATTTAATCGTATGTATAATTAATGTAAATAGCAGTAATTTGAAATGGTACATGTTATTTTTGTATGTAAAAAGGCAAAAAGTAGTCTCTGCGAGAATCTACTCATTTACTATATTGTTGTTTATCAATATTTTATGTTATCAATATTTATACCTTGTAATTAAATTGTTTTACACTTGTTTTACACTATCTTTAATTAAACAATTGATATGATAAAACGAGATCCTTTTACATTATGTTTTAAAAAGAAACATAAGGCAGACAAATTCGGTATTCTAAATATACGATTTACCGAACAAAGAAAATCAAAATATTTTTCATTAAAGGAAACTATCAAAGAACAATATTGGAACAAGAAGAAATCAGAAATTAGAGATTCATGTAAAGATTATGAAAGATTAAACTTAATTAAAAACGATAAAATAAAAGAATTAAAAACACTTTATGGTTTATCAGAAAATATTGAAGTTGTAAAACAGAATAATAAAAATTCATTTTTAAATTTCTTTAATGGACAACTGGACCTATTATTACAAAGAAAAAGGATTGGAACTTATAAAAGTTTTAAATCCAGTTATTATCATCTGAAATTATTCTTAAATAAAAAAGGGAAAACAGATTTATTGTTTTCTGATATTGATATTAATCTTGTTACAGAACTTGAAACATATTTTATTAAAAAGGACTTATCAAATAACACATTAAAAAAATATATTTCTATAATAAAAAGAGTATTTAAACAAAGTGTCAAAATGAATATTTATACCCCCTTACAGGACCCTTTTATATTATTTGAAAATAAAAAGAAATCAGGTAATAAGGAACCTTTGGTTAAGACCCATGTAGATAAAATAATTTTAAAAAAATATTCTGAAAATCATCCATTATATCATACTAGAAAGTATTTCTTATTCCAAATTTTTGGTCAAGGACTAAGAGTAAGTGACTTATTTACTCTTAGGTGGGATAAAATAAACGAAGGAGAAATTAAGTTTATTCAATTTAAAACTAAGAGACCACACACAATTGAAATAAATGATATTATAGTCTTTATCTTAAAAGACTATATCCCCGGAAAGTTATCTGAAGTATATACTAGTAAATATAAATTCAAATATGATAGTATTGATTACTCAATGAACTATGAAGAAATTAAAGACAAATACAATGAGATTGCTAAAGAACACATTAAGGGGTTTATTAGTAATAACAAGAAGTCAATACAAATTATTGAAACATGGAAAAAATATCTTGACACGATAAGAGAAAAAGTGAAGTTTAATCTAATTATAGAAATTACTAAGTATTCTAAGAAAAACCCTTCACTATTCATCTTTCCTATACTTAGAAATGAAGACTTTAAAGAAGTCAAATTCAATGAAGAGACAACACTTTCAACATATCAATATAATCAGTTATCCTCTAGAACAACTATGTATAACCGACAATTGAAAGGGTTACAAAAAGAATGTGAGTTAGATATAAAATTGACCAGTCATATTTCTAGACATACTTATACAAACATAATGATAGAATCCACGAATAAGGACATATACGCTATTTCCAAAAATCTAGGACACACTCGAATTTCTACAACAGAATATTATATTAATGAATTTTCTACAAGTAGACCAAAAGATGGTAACAAAGAAATGAATAAATTATTTTCACATCTCTAATGAAAAACAATTTACTTAGTTTAATAAAAGATAAGATTGTAAATCGAAATAAAGATTTAGGTGGTCAGTTTTCATTTATGATGAAATAAATAAATCTGAAATATCAATTTCAAGCCCCTTACATACATCTAATAAATAAAGATAAGTAGGATTGATTCCACCCATTTCTACACGACTGATTGATTGAGGATCCTTGTCAATGATGAAACCTAATTGTTTTAGAGTAAGACCTTTCTCTAACCTAATTGTTTTGAGTTTTTGACCTAGACTTTTTAATTGTTTTTGTTGGAACTTATTGACAGTCACACCATCAATTTATTCACATTAAACAGAAATTAAATCAACGTATACGTTGATATGTAGATATTTCTAATTAAATTGTGTCAAAATAGATACTATGAAAAAATTACTTTTACTATGTTTTACAAGTTTTTATATAACTTGTAGTTTCTCTCAAATTCCATCTTACGTCCCCACTAATGGTCTAGTTGGTTATTGGCCGTTTAATGGAAATACAAATGACATTAGTGGTAGTGGGAATAATGGAACTGCAAGTGGGGCATCTTTAACAACAGACAGATTTGGCAATGCGAATAG
>JAYVPA010000042.1:0-9139 GCA_043757615.1 Sphingobacteriales bacterium
TAAATCCTTTTGATAATAACGTGGCTATTTGATACCTTTGTTCTGCGGTGAGTTGTTTAAATGTACGATTCATTTGCAATTAAGTTTAAGCACTTCAAATATAGTGGGTGAAAGCTCACAATATTTGAAACTTTTAATTGCATTTATTACTTGAACTTAGGTTGTCTTAGTCAAATACTTCAGAAAGTAATTAAAAGGCAAAGTGTGAATGTATAGTAATAACAGAGATGCAGCCAAATTAGATTTAAGCTATTCATGTAATATTAAGTATTACAAGAATCATCTACTTTAGCAAAAATATCTGTTATCTTGGTTTGTGTTATTAATATTTGGTTTCTTTGAGCTAAATAATTCTTGAATTCTTGGTAGTATGTAGAATCAAAACTTTTTTAAATTTTTAAATTGATTCGGATCAAAATGAATGATTTCAATGTATCTATATTAGTGCCATTATATAATGAAGAAGAATCTTTTGCTGCTTTAATTGACAGATTAGATAAATTATTAGATACGTTTAGTATAAAGATAGAAGTAGTGTTGGTTGATGATGGAAGTAAAGATTCTACAACTGCATTGATGGCTAACAAAGCATTAAATGATAATCGTTATCAAGCTATTTTCTTATCTAGAAATCATGGACACCAATTGGCACTTACCGCTGGTTTAGCAAACGCTAGAGGTATAGAAGGTGTTTTTATCATTGATGGAGATTTACAAGATCCACCTGAATTGCTGCACAATTTTTACTCTAAATACAAAGAAGGATACGAGATTGTGTATGCTGTAAGAAAGAAAAGAAAAGAGAATGTTTTAAAGCGTGGTGCTTATTATTTATTTTATAGAATTTTAAGTCATATCTCAGACATCGGAATACAATTAGATAGTGGTGATTTTTCATTTGTAAGCAGAAAAATAGTTGATATCTTAAATGCAATGCCTGAAGAGAGCAGATATTTACGTGGTATGAGAACGTGGGTTGGATTTAATCAGTTTGGGTTTGAGTATGAACGTTCAGATAGAGCTGCTGGTGAATCAAAATATTCTACTATGGTACTTATGAAATTAGCTAAAAATGGTATTTTTAATTTTAGTGAGTTTCCTATTCGATTTATTACTCGACTTGGATTTATGATAACCACTCTTGCAGTAATATATTTTTTTTATACGCTTATTCAAAAGATATTTTTCAATAATGTTCCTAAGGGTTTTACAGGTTTATTAATAACGATTATCTTATTTTCAGGCGTACAGTTACTTTCTTTAGGTGTTATTGGAGAATACATTTTAAGGATTTTTTATCAAGTTAAGAACAGACCATTGTACATAATAAAGAACACTATTAAAGATAAAGAAATTAAAAAGTAAGAAATCTAGCAGCAAGGTCTATTTCAGTTAATTTACTATATATAAAATATAGCTTCCATTTCTAACGCTGTTTGATTCAATAGTAGAATTTTTATCTATACAATGAAGTACCAACTTCGCCACATATAGAAAATTAAATTTTTCCAAGTAGCTGGGTGCAATTAAAGATTTAACTGTTGATAGATGTAATTGTGCTAAATCTAATTTATTTAGCCTTGTGTATGGTGTATATAGTATATAATCTCCGGGCTTAGGAATATCTACTATGTCCTGATTCATAAATCGGAATGGTGAGTTTAGTGTGGATTTTTTTTTCTGGTTATGGCTATCAATATTTTTTTCAAATGACATGATATCAAACATTCCAGTATTGTTGCCTTTTTCAAATAATTGATTCATAATTAGAAAAAACATATTATTATTAAAATATTGACCACCTAAAACATAAATATTTGTCTTTGTATGATTTACTTTAAAGTTTATTTTGCAGATATCATCTAATTCATTCACAATTATATTAAAATTTTTGTGTTCATATTTCTGAAACAATATATCATTTACACCAACTGTTATATTACCTAATTGAATTATAAAACAAATAATAAACATTTTTTGTGTAAACCTATATTTATTGAAGCTATAAATTAATACAGGCAGTGCAAATGCATACACGGGTATAAAATAATGATAAGAGTATAATTTTAAAATGAAGAAAGACAATACATAAAGCAGACCTGCAAATCCAAATACATGTATGATTGAGAAATCATTAAATTTATTCTTAATCAAACTATGTAAATTACACATTTCAACAGGTATAAATAACAACATAATAATTGGATCATTAATTATCCAAGCTATAGAAGTTAGCACAAGGTTTTTAGAAAATGACATCGTATTATATCCATATCTAGTGTTTATTTCTGGTATTATAAAGTAATAATATAAAATTAAGTATATCAATACAGAAACTATCATTACTATTCCAAGAAAAAAAATGTACTTGCTTTTAATTTTGTTTTTAAAGTTAATTATTAGCAAGCCAATTCCTAATGAGAAAAATAAACAAAAAGCACTTTCTTTAAAATACATACAAATATTTGTCAAGATTGCTATAAATATAAAGTATTTTATTTTCTGTTTGTTAAAGTAAAAAATCTGTATTAACCAATATACTATCAAAAAAGAAATTAAAAGCACATATCTTTCTGGATACAATAGTCGAAAATAAATACTTGTAAAACCCGGGCAAAGGAGAAGAATAAAGACATAAGTGAATGTTTCTAGTTGATCCTTTTTAAGCAGTTTAAGTAATTTGTATACAACAAATGCTGTAAAAATGAACTCTAAGGAAGAAATCAAATAATAATATGATATTTCATTTAAGGAAAAATACTTTTTTAGAATAAAAACATCTAATCCATTTAAAATATGGAATCTACCATTTTTAAATTGCCATGGTTCAATTCCATACCATCTGTTACATCTATACGCTTCAGGTATAGACATTTCATCAACTGGATTAAAATAATCTGTATTATAGTATATTAATGCTCCATACATCAATGTTAGTATAGAATATAAAATACCAATATCTATTTTCTTAAGTTTTTTCATTATAAGATGCCCAAAACGATAACATAATTTTGTTAAATGTACTTTTAATTAGTATCATTAATTAATTTATTAACTTTTGGGAAGACAGCTTTTGCAAATAACATATAGCCGATATTATTAAAGTGGTAATCGTGTTTCCAATAAATCTGATTTCCATATATTTTAGCACTATCACGTACAGAGTTAATAAAAACTTTAGATAATACATAATCTAATCTATCGTTTTTATGTCCAATATATATATTCATTCCTCTAAATTCTTCACGAACATCGAGATAATTCATATTTAATCTTGCAACTTGTTATGGTTGATTTGAATTTATATTCTAATCCATTATCAATGTCCCATTGTATCGGTTGAAAAACAACCAGCAGTTTACAATTGTGTTTTTTACATAAAATCTGAGTGCTGTCAATTGCATTTTCTATAATTGTATTCGCTTTAAATACTTCTTTCTTTTGATTCCATATTGGATTTAAAGCATAATCCCCAAATATTAAACCAATCAGTCTGAATAGCCTGCTATATAATAAAACCGACCAGAATGGTATTTCTTTTATAATCAATTCGTTTTTAGAATTAAATCTATTAAAACCTCCTCTGATTTCTATATCTGTAATATCAGAAGCATTAATAGTTAATATAACTAAATCAGGATTATACTTTATTAATTTTGATTTCAACAATAAGTATTCAAAAACAGGATCACTGCCTTTTATGCCACAATTAAATATGTCAATATTCATTTTACTACTATCCAATACGATTTTTTTTAATTGTTTTTGCCAAGTACTATCATTTGAAGAACCAACGCATTCTGTAAAACTATCACCAATTGTTATTACTCTATATTTATTTTTTATTGTATCAAAGTAATCATCCCGAAATCCTTCATTGTTTGTCGTAAATTCTGTATTAAATTCAAAATTCATTTTTTTTATCTTGTTGTATCTTTTTAGCTTATCCTGTGTTGGTATATTTATTTTGTCAAAACCACCTAAATAATTTTGATCAACTTTAAAAAACGAACCAAGTGGAGTATACAAACTTATCTCTAACAATAAACATATAACGATAATGTAATATGAAAATATTCTAATACCCTTCATCTTTTGTAATATAAAGCGTTGTGCGGTTTAAATAGTTAATAAAACGAGATGTTATGCATCATGTTTTAGCATGATCTTTGTATGTAATAGTCTGACTAACAATTATTTACAATGCACAACATTAAAACAAATTTCGACAAATCTTTTAATCTTTCCAAATTTTAATTAAAAGATTTTATCGTTGACCATTCTAATAACTTTCAATTCTACAGAAATAAATCTAAAATGAGTGATTGTGAAATCATTGCTTTAGCACTTTGTTCAGAAGCTCTTAGCATTGATTCTGAAAACTTATTTTGGAAGAAATTAAAATAGAATATTCTACTGATTTGTGCAATTGATTGACCGCTCTAACGACAATAAACGTATACGAAGATTACAACTTTCTATTGCTTTGTTGAATGAAAAATTAGCATATTGTTTTAATCAATTTGAAGATATATTTATAGTAGATTCCATACCCCTTCCAATCGTACAATTGGCAAGAGAAAAGAGTTCTAAAATTTGTAAATATACTTTTGAAACTGCTCCTGATAAAGGATATTCAGCAGTGAGTAAATCTTATTATTTTGGTTATAAATTACATTTATCTACTACACTAAATGGCACGTTCATGTCAATGGATATTAGCAAAGCCAGTGTGTGTACACTACTCTCGTTTCTTAAATAACATAAAACATAGTGGTATGACGAACGCAACACTACTTGGAGACAAAGGCTTATCTTTCTGCACAGCATCAATTAGACTTATTTGAATCTTGTAACATCAAACTCAAAACACCTATGAGAAGTAATCAAAAAGAGAATGAAAAATATCCGTTCATCTTTAGAAAATGTAGAAAAAGAATTGAAACCAGTTACACAATTTGTAATTCATGAAATCCTTGTATCCATCACTACTTCGGTATTCAATAAATTTATTATAAAAAATGCCCAGAATTTCTGAGCATTTTATATTGAAATGATTTTCTATTACTCTTTTTTCTTGGATTTAATTTTAGTGATTTGTTTTTTTAGTGATTCTACTGCAAGATCTACTGCAGCTTCAAATTTTTTGCTTTTGTGTTTTGCGACTAGTGTATTACCGGGAATATTCGTCTTTATCACCACAACTTTGTCCTTTACCTGCGTATTCAGCTGTTCGAAACTCAGAATTACATCTGAGTCAATGATTCTGTCATAAAATGTTTCAAGTTTTTCTAGCTTTTTATTGATAAAGTCCTTTAAAGATTGGTCTGCATCGAAATGCAATGCCTGAATTTGGATTTTCATAGACATAATTAAGTAATTTATTTTTTGAGTAATAGCTATCAGGTTTTTGTTACACGATTTTTACATAACTTTTATAACTGACAACTTGTCTTTTTAATTTTCAACTACTTTTAAAAACATTGGCATAGGCTTTAAGCTTTTGGGTGAGCAATTTTATAAATTTCTTTCAATTGTTCAATTGTATTGTGTGTATACACTTGTGTAGATGCAAGACTCGCATGTCCTAATAATTCTTTGATATCATTAAGCTTTGCTCCGTTATTACTCATATGTGTAGCGAACGAATGACGCAACACGTGCGGACTTTTCTTTTCTGCTGTACTGCAATGACCAATATGCAACTTCACTATTCTATAAACGTAATTCGGATACAGTTGTTTTCCCTCTTTAGTTAAAAAGACAAAGGGTGCAACCGGAATATTTTTTAATTGTTCGTGTTGTGATTTTTGAAAAATCCGCAATGAATCTACCAATTCATTTCCAATTGGAATGATGCGTTGTTTATTGCCTTTTCCTGTCACTTTAAGCTGGTTGCTGCCAAAATTAATATCTTTCCACTGCAGTTTTATCAATTCCTGGCGGCGCATTCCTGTTGAATACAAAACATCCATGAGCAATTTTTCCTGCATGCCTTCAAATGTATTATTAAAATATTTTTCAGGCTGTTCAAACAGATCATTTATCTTGTTCTGTTCCACAAATTTTGGCAGTCGTTCCGGAATTTTTGGTGAACTTATTTTATCTGCAGGATTGGCTTTTACCTTACCGATTTTCTGATAATATTTGTAAAAGGATTTGAGTGCGGAAATTTTACGTTTAATACTTGTTGGTTTATTTTTATTATTTACCAACTCTATAATCCAGGCCCGTACCTGATTGTGTTTTACTGACAGTAAATCAACCGTTTCAAACTCGAATTTTATAAAATGAAAAAACTGCAGAATATCTATATTATAAGATTCTACAGTTTTAATTGAATATCGCTTTTCGAATTGAAGATAATTTAGGAACGCTTCAGTCATTTTCTCGTAGGTTAATCACCCTGTTGGGAAGATTAAATTATACAAAAAAAATGAATTGCGCAAATTATTCTTCTCCTCTGCGTAATTGCTCTATGTAAACAGCTTTTTTAATTTCAGTACGTCTTTTTACAGATGGCAATATAAATGCCTGACGAGCACGCAATTGTTTGATTGCGCCTGTTTTTTCAAACTTCTTTTTGAACACTTTCAATGCTCGGTCTAATGATTCTGATTCTCTTGCGTCAACGATTAACATAATTAAATACCTCTTTTATTGTTAAGATTTGGATGACAAAGATAGTGATTAATTTGAAAATGAGGAAATTAGTTAATTTGAAAATGAGAATTTAATGTTAAATATTTCCTTTCAAAATCTCTCTGCTAATAACCAATTTCTGAATTTCAGACGTTCCTTCACCAATAGTGCATAATTTGGCATCCCTGTAGAATTTTTCCACCGGGAAATCCTTAATATAACCGTATCCACCTAATATCTGTACAGCTTCGTTCGAAATTCTGCAGCATGCTTCAGATGCATAATATTTAGCGAAGGCAGACTGTTTGGTCATTTTCTCCCCGCGCATCAGCATATCTGCTGCCTGAAAAGTCAATAATTTTGAGGCTTCGATTTCCGTTGCCATATCTGCCAGTTTAAATCCTATTGCCTGGAAATCTGCAATCGGCTGACCGAATTGCTCTCTTTCCTTTGCATATTTTAAGGCTGCTTCATATGCGCCTACCGAAATACTTATACTTAAGGCTGCAATGGAGATTCTGCCCCCGTCTAGTATTTTCATAGCCTGTACAAACCCATCCCCCACTTCACCCAAAATATTTTCTTTGGGAACTCTGCAATTATCAAAAATCATTTCCGCGGTCTCAGAACAACGCATGCCTAATTTATTTTCTTTTTTACCGCCGCTGAATCCCGGTGTTCCGCGCTCCACAACGAAAGCTGTCATGCCATGAGAATCCAGCAATTCTCCGGTGCGGACAATTACTACTGCTATGTTTCCGCTAATGCCATGGGTAATGAAATTTTTTGAACCGTTAATTATCCAGTCATCGCCATCCTGAGTAGCTACACATTTCATTCTCCCTGCATCAGATCCGGTATTTGGTTCTGTCAAACCCCATGCACCAATCCACTGACCGGAAGCTAATTTTGGAATCCATTTTTTGCGTTGTTCTTCATTTCCAAATTTATAGAGATGATTTGTACAAAGTGAATTATGTGCAGCCACCGATAAACACAAAGCGCTGTCTACTTTTCCGATTTCTATTAATGCTGTGATATATTCAAAATAGCTTAATCCTGCACCGCCATATTCTTCCGGAATTAAAATTCCTAACAAACCCAAGTCCCCTAATTTATGCATTGTTTCTACAGGAAAATATTGTGTTTCATCCCATTCCATTACATAAGGTCTGATATGTTTTTCCGCAAAATCTTTTATAGTTTGCGCAATCATCTTTTGATTCTCAGAATATTCAAAGTTCATTATTAAATGTTTTTACAAAGATAAGAAAATTAGTAGTAAGTAATAAGTCGTAAGTAATAAGTAAAATGATTTTCAAAATCAGTTGATGCTAATGTAAGGCAACATTTTATTGTAATGTTCAGGATGATCTTTAACGAAATATAGATTCTTAATATCATCGGTTTCTGCAAATGGCTTTACTTTACTTCTGTATCCAATGATTTGTTTTGCAACAGTAGAAAAGAAATAAGGATTTGCAGTCAGTTCTTCAAAGCCAGCAGTATTGATGTTTATCTTTTTAATTTTTACGGGTTTGATGGTCAGATTCTTTTTGAATTTCTGAAATACAGAATCTTCCACACCAAATACATCTTTGATTTGATCAATGCTATAAAAACCACCGAGTTTATCTCTGAAAGTTACAATTCTTGCAGCAAACACCTTCCCGATTCCATATAGTCTTTCATAATCTTCTGAAGTCGCATTGTTTACTTCTATTTTAAAATCATAATAATCTTTCTTCTTTACATACTCTTTAGTATTGCTTACCGCAGTGGCGGAATATGATTTTTCTGCCGTATTATTTGAATACCCATAACTTACTTTTGCTTCATTAATCTGCTGCTGCAGTGCTGCAATTTTAGTTTTATCATTTTCACTTAACGGAGTTTCTTTAGCAAAATATTGAACAACATATTTCTTTGAAATGATACTGACAATAATCAGAAAACTCAAAAGAATAATGCCATTTCGTTCGTAACGTGAAAAACCTTTATTAACTGATTTATTCATGATTATCAAATATAAAAAAAGGTCCCGATAAACGAGACCTTTTTAAACCTATAATGATTTATTTATTTTACTTGAATAACAAGTTAAACTCTACTCTTCTGTTTTGTGCTCTACCGGCAGCTGTTTTGTTATCAGCTACAGGTTTTGTCTCTCCGTAACCGGCAGAAAGCAATCTGCTTGTTGGAATTCCTTTACTTACTAAGTATGCTACTGCAGAAGCAGCTCTGTCTTGTGATAATTTTAAGTTGAATGCATCGTCACCAACGTTATCAGTATGACCATCTACATTCACATCATAATAAGAATATTCTTTTAAGATAGAAACAACTTCGTCTAAGATTTTGAAAGATACCGGTTTGATTACCGCTTTACCTGTTTCGAACTGAATAGCACGTGCAGCAAATGCTAAACGTTTTTTCACTTCTTCTTTCATTTCAGGACAACCTCTGTTAGATGCAGGTCCGGGAACATCAGGACATT
>JAYVPA010000043.1:0-9072 GCA_043757615.1 Sphingobacteriales bacterium
GAAACAAAGAAGAAAAATGTTTGGTGGAAGCTACCTTTTTTGTGAAAGGCTACAAACTTAAAAAATTCTTTACTGAGAATGATCTGGAGTATGAGGATGAAACAATTATCAGAAGAGAAATAAATACGAATGGAAAATCGCGTGCATTTATAAATGATTCTCCGGTGACACTAGATGTGTTGAAAGAACTGACGGAACAGTTAGTAGATATTCATGCACAAGGCGAAACGCAAAATTTACTGAACAAATTTTTCTTTTGCGAGATTTTGGATGAGTTGAGTAAACAAACTACTGTTGTAAAAGAATATCAAACAGCATTCACTTCTTTTAAACAAAAAAAAACACGTTTACATCAATTGCAGGAAGAACAAATCAGATTGCAAAAAGAATTTGATTTTATTTCGTTTCAGTTAAATGAATTAACGGAAGCAAATTTAAATCAGAAAGAATTTGAAAGTATAGAAAGTGAATTAGGTTTATTGCAGAATGCAGAAGTCATAAAACGAAATTTAGCAGAAGCATACAACCTGATAGATGGTAATGAATTTGCAGCCTTCACACAATTACTACAGGCAAATAAACAAATCAGCTCTTTGTCAAATTTTCATGGTGCGCTATTGGAAATGCATGATAAATTGTCGACCATAACAGATGATTTAAAAAGTATTACGCGACAGATTACCAATGTTTCGGATGCTACAGAATACAATGAAGAACGCGTGACAGAGCTGATGGATAAACAAACTACAATCAATAAGCTGTTGCAAAAACATCATTATTCAGAAGTGAAAGAATTGATTGCATTGCAAGGTGAATTGCAGCAAAAAGTAGATGCTTATGCAAATTCTACGGAAGAAATAGTGCTTTTGGAAAATGAGATTACAAAAGAGAAAAAAGACTTGTTTGAAAAAGCGAAACAGATTTCTAAAAACAGAACTTCAGTAATAAAAACAGCAGAGAGCAAAGTGTCTTCTTTACTGGTTGATTTAGGAATGCCGTTTGGGCATATTGTATTGGAACAAAAAATTGGAGATGCGGAAAAACTGAATGCCTTTGGAATGGATGAAATACGTTTGTTGTTTTCTGCGAACAAAGGTTCAAAGCCACAGTCATTAGATGAAGTTGGCAGCGGGGGTGAAAAATCAAGACTGATGCTGGCGATAAAAAGCCTGGTAGCGGAAACAGTGACCCTGCCTACCTTAATCTTTGATGAGATTGACACCGGTATTTCCGGCGAAGTAGCGCAAAAGGTTGGTGCGATTTTAAAAACATTGGGAAAAAGTCACCAGGTGATTTCCATTACACATTTACCGCAGGTAGCAGCAAAAGCAAGCAAACATTTCTTTGTTTATAAAAACCACGAAAAAGAAAAAACCTTTACAGAAATAAAAATATTGGCAGGCGATGAACGGCTGCATGAAATTGCCGTGATGCTCAGCGGAAATAACCCACCTAAAGAAGCATTGGAAAATGCGAAGAGGTTGTTGAATTAATTGGAACTAAGAAATTAATTACATAGGTGTAGTTGAAAGTTTATCTTCTATCAATTTAATTAAGAGATTCGATATAGCATTCATAATATTATTAATATCAGATTTTAGTTCATCACTAAAATTATTTTCACTTTCTCCGATATTAATTATTAAGCTCCCATTCTCTTGAGGCTCCCTTTTTAATGCATAAAAATGTGTATCGCTTAAATGAATATGAGAAGATAGATCCTTGTAAATGCTTTCAATTAAGGGATATTTTTTTGTAATCATTTTGACAAGGTATGCATCAGTTAATTTATTTCCTGAAGTGTCTTTATAGTTTCGTATTCCTTTTTTGTTTAATACATGAATTAAGAAGTCATGAAGATCTGAAACTAAGCTCAAACAATAAAATCTAAGTATATTATCCAATTGAAGTCTTACTAATGGTATTGCGCAATAGTAATTATCATCTTTTGTCAATAATAAATATCCTCTATTTAAGTCTAATGCTCTTTGATAAACTGCGATTTTAAAAAATAAAACTGTAGCATTATAACTATTATCAGTTGAACCAAATTTTGCATAACTATCAATAATTTTACTTTCAAATTTTGATAGTTCTATTAAATAATCGTCTTTCTGTTTCATGATTTTTTAATAAGTTGTGCCTTTTACTAAGCATATGTAAATATAAAAAAGGCTCGCAATCAGCAAGCCTATATTTTTTTACTTACTACTTTCTATTAATAGAAAAACTCTTCACTCACAATTTTCCCATCTCTTACGCCATACATTCCAATCTCTTCCATATTTGTTCTTGGTCCGCCTTTTGGTGTAAAATCCATAGTCATAAAACAAGAAAAATAATTTCCTGCAATTTGTGGCGCTTCTGTTGTACCGCCATGCATAGCTTCCAAGCCTTCATTCCATTTTTTACCTTTTTCATGAATAGCGTCCATACCTTGTACATCCGGCCACGGAGAACCCGGTGCTTCTTTGCTTAAGCAATCCTGGCTGTATAATTCGCTGTAAATTTTATCGAATGCACCTACTTGCATGTACTCATGAAATTTGTTGGCTACGTCTTGTGTTGTCATTTTTTTAGATTTATTTGGTGAACTATAAAGGTAGATAATTTTGCGATTTCTCGTGCCACGATTATCGTGGCACGAGAAATCGCAAACATCACCCAAAGAAAATATAACAAACAATAATACTCAATACGATACTTACCAATTCTGCAAATAAACTGGTCGCTACTACATAACGGGTTTTCTTAATGGCAACAGAACCAAAATAAACAGCCAGCACATAAAAAGTGGTATCGTGGCTGCTGTTAAAGATTCCTGCTAATCTACCTGCAAAACTATCTACGCCTAATCCGGCAGGATTTTTTGGGTCAATCAATTCTGCCATCAACCCTTTCGCGCCACCGCCGCTAAATGGTTTCATAATAGCCACCGGCAATGCATCCACAAAACGAGTGTCAAAACCTAATGCATTAAATAAATATTTTACGCCATCCGTAATAGCAGTCATGCCGCCCGAAGCCCTGAAAATTGAAATGGCTACTAACATCGCGACCAGAAACGGAATAATTTTTACTGCAACTTCAAAGCCTTCTTTCGCGCCATCAATAAATGAATCATACACATTAACCTTCTTATAAACTGCTAATGAAATAAAGGTGATGATAATAGAAAAAATAATAAAACCACCCAGATTATTACTGACAATTTCCATTTTTTCTTTCGGCATCGAACTAAATAAAACTGTCATGCCTGCAACAAATGCTATGATTCCCGCAACCCAGGCAGTCAGCACCAAATCCCATTTTATCTTCTGGATGATTGTACATAAGATCAATCCTGAAATCATTCCGCCATACGTTGCAATTAACAAGGGAATAAAAATATCCGTTGGATTTGCAGCGTTCGCACTGGCACGAAATGCAATAATGCTGACAGGAATAATGGTAAAGCCGGCAGTATTCAATGTCAGGAACATAATCATTGCATTGGATGCAGATTCTTTATCCGGATTGATGGCCTGCAATTCTTTCATCGCTTTCAACCCAAACGGAGTAGCAGCATTATCCAATCCGAGCATATTGGCAGAGTAGTTCATCAAGATACTTCCCATGGCAGGATGATCTTTTGGTATTTCCGGAAATAAACGACTGAAAAATGGTGTTATTAATTTTGAAAAAATTCTGATGGCCCCTCCTTTTTCGCCTACGCGCATGATACCTAGCCAAAAACACATAGCACCTGTCAGACCAATACACAATTCAAAAGCTGTTTTCGATGATTCAGAAATTGCATTTACGGTAGTTGGCATTACGGTTACATCATGCAGGAAAATGACTTTAAATAAAATTATGATAAAGGATATCACGAAAAATAAAATCCAGATAATATTTAAAGCCATATGGGTTGATTTACAATGTACAATGTACGATGAACGATTGATAAATAAATACATTGTTAATCGTTAATCGTCAATCGTTAATTATTTTCGTAAATTTGTGTCGTGAGCAAGAAATACGAACTGCATGAAATTGTGAACCGCAAAGCGAGGTTCAACTACGAATTCCTCGAGACGTATAAGGCAGGTATAGTATTGACCGGAACGGAAATAAAATCTATTAAAGAAGGTAAAGCAAATTTAGGTGACAGTTTTTGCTATTTGCGCCAAGGAGAAATGTGGATTAAAAATCTGCATATTTCATTATATAATTTTGGGAGTTATGCCAATCACGAACCAATGCGTTTGCGTAAATTATTGCTCAATAAAAAAGAAATTAATAAATTGGAAGGAAAGATAAAAGAAAAAGGGTTGACCATTATTCCTTATAAAATCTTCTTTAGTGAACGGGGGCTGGCTAAAATAGAAATCGTTCTGGCAAAAGGAAAAAAATCTTTCGATAAACGCGAATCTATAAAAGAGCGCGATACGCAAAAAGAAATCCAACGTGTTAAAAAAGAAATCCGTTACTAAATCCGTGTCTGCTTGATCCTAATTACATTATTAATGCTTATTTTTAATTTATGAAGTATGTAATCCGTTTTTATTTATTACTTATCACTTATCACTCTTATGCAGATATGCCGGGCAATAAACCACGTCCGGATTATAATGTGAAGATTCTGGGCATGAATCAATACAAGGATTATACTTTCTACACACAAAGCAATGGTGATGTTGAAACGCTAAAAGACAGTGCTTCACTTATTGTTGCAGGCGGTTATGGTGCTCCGCAATGTGTCCGTGTCTGGGGTGTAAATCATAAAACTGAACAACATACAGACACCTTATTTTTTTGCAGCGGTGAATCTGATTTAAATAAATCAGTGCATATAACTCTTAAAAATAATCATTTATCGGTTCCGGTTGACACAAGCATTGTTAAAGAAAAATATAGTATGCCGTTTGGTTCTGTAAATGGTAACCCCGATACACAGTCTGTAAAGAATAAAAATATTATGTATTTTATTTCTGGATTGAGTTTTTTCATTCTAATAGTGTTGGTGTTTTTTATCTGGAATAAAAACAAAAAATCTAAAATTCAGAAAACAGTATGACTAATGTGCCTTTTCTGTTAGATGCGGTTTCGCCAATTATTTTAGTAATTCCATTAATTATATTCTTAGTTGTTATAGCTTTAACAACATTTGGCATTTTATGGTTCATTGCGTATATTAGAAGACGAAATCAGAATAAATGAAAAAGCTAGTATCGTTCTATAGCCTTATTTTATCATTGCAAATTTGTTTTGCGGATATTCCCCTTGATAAGAATGGCAACAATAAAACTGAATTCAGCGATTTTAATTATTTACCATTAACGCTTGGCGTATTGTTTGCCGCCGGAATATTTGCTTTTATTTATGTATCTAAAAATGAAAAAAATGCGATTAAATAAACTTTTTATTTTGTTTTTTTTGCTGTTGGCAAGACTTTCAATGTTTGCTGATATACCATTGCAAAAACAAGGGCGCGTAAAGCCTGAGCCACCTGTGGTCACTAAATATTATTTTGCCAATGTCGATTCATTTGCGAATTATAATTTTTCTGTAAAAAAAGCAGCTAAGGGAAAAGTCTACAAAATAAAGCAAGACGCTGCATTTGTAGTAAATCCAAATGTTGCAAATAATACACTGGAAGTATGGGCTGAAAGCAAGGCTGATCATAAAAAAACAAATTCATTCACATTAAAAGAAACAAGCTTGGCTGCACCAATCATGAATGATAATACAGTTTATGTAGCCATCTCTTTTTACTTTGATAAGAATAATAAACTGAATTATAAGCAAACGGTTCTGAAACCTGATTGTTACAGTAAAAAACAAATGATACCATTTTTATCTTTTAAAAAACCAAGCGATAACATTAACCAACTATTGTACATTACATTATTTTCTTTTGTTGTTTTATTATCTGTTCTGACGATAGGTAAGATTAAACAAAGAATTGTATATGTTTAAATACTTAGCATTAACAATCGCTATTGAAATACCTGTTTATTTTTTGTTCGATAAAAGAAGAATCTTGTTTTCTGTTTTGATTCTAGTGCTTGCAAATTGTTTTACGTGGCCAATCATCAATATTCTATATCAGACAACTAACATACACCTGTTGATTTTAGAAAGCGGCGTTACGTTAACCGAAGCAATTATAATTTATTATTTTTTAGATCAAAAATTTTCAAGAGCATTGCTGATTTCATTTGTACAAAATGCAGTTACTACTTTCCTTGGAATCTGGATAAATAACATTAAGCTATGAGTAATAAATATAAAGTAGCAGTTTTGTTTGGTGCTTGTCACGGCATGAATGATTTCATCGCGGGTTATTTATTAGCAAGTCTGTCTGTGAAATCAACGAACTGGCAGTTGAATTCAATATCATTTTTAGTTTACAGTATTATTGCATTCGGCGGACAATTACCGGCTGGAATTATACTTGATAAAATCAAAAAGATAAAAGCGTTCAGTCTGCTTTCTATAGCATTGATGATTTTTGCTGTCGCCGCTTTTTACCTGAATATTTATGCTGCCATTTTATTAAGCGGATTTGCTTCTGCATTTGTACATGTTTGCGGAGGTACTGCTTGTTATGTTTTCGATAATAAGAATGCTACATTAGCAGGCATCTTTACTTCTCCGGGAGTTATAGGTTTAATTTTAGGCGGAATTTTCGGAACAATGCATTTCAGTTTTTTTTATCTTTTATTACTTCCGTTATCGTTGCTTTTATTTGGATTGATAAAACTGGAAATTCCATCTTACAATTCAATAAACGAAACAAAATCTGAATCATTGTTAGATACACACGATTTTTTCATGTTAATCCTGTTACTGGCAATTGCATTCCGCTCCTTATTCTGGAACGTACTGCACATGATGTGTTTTGATAACACGCAATGGTTATTAGGATTGGGACTTTCAGCAGCAGCAGGAAAACTGATCGGCGGCTTTATTGCAGATAAAGTGGACTGGAAGAAATTTGTGTTGGTCAGTATATTTTGCTCTGCTGTTTTATTAAACGTTGGTAAAAATTATTTTCCTGTTTTCTGTCTCGGAGTGGCTTTGTTGCAAAGCGCAGTACCTGTCACTTTGCTGCTGATGCAGGATTATATGCAAAACAGTCCGGCCACTGCGACCGGACTGAGTTTAGGAGTTGCTATTGTCTTGGCTGGTTTGCCTACTTACTCTTCAGAATTCAGGCTTATACAAGACAATAAAATATTTTTACTCTTACTAAGTATACTATTTATTTTTTCTAATTTCTTACTTATCAGAAATAGAAAGAAAGGATTAACCTAATTCGGCGTCCAGTTCAGCTTTGTGGAATACCAATACACTTACGCAGCAGAATAATACAACGATTGCAGAGGCAAACATCAATCCGCCATCACCAAGTATGTTTACTTCAGACATGGTTAAATGCATACAAATGGCACCGAACATCATCAGCGTACCTAAGATTGCACCTCTCCAGGCCATTCTTGGAATTAATAATAACACCATTGTTACGCATTCTAGGATGGCGACACCATAGCGTCCGTAAGGTCCGGATGATTCCATCCCCAAACGGTGGAAGACATAAACTGCAGCAGGTGCTCCCGTAAATTTCATAAATGCTGAATATCCGAAAATTCCAACGGCAATTAAGCGAGTCCCTAAATCAAGAAATTTTGTATTGTTTTTCATAGACATAAATTTTATAATATAATGTGCAACTTATTTAAAGATTTGTCAAGGATTTTAACTAAAATCCCTACATCCGATTAGTATTCGGTAACAAATCCATGATATTCGGCAAAATATAGGTAGACTTGTTTTTTTGTAAATAAAAAAAGAGGAACAATATTGTTCCTCTTTCTAAAAATATGATATTTTTTATTCTAAAACTCCTTCTGTTAAAACAGCAACGTTGTTTTTTAAGACTTCCACGATACCGCTTTTAAGTTTAAATTCTTGCTTCCCGGAAACAGTTTGTATTTTCACAGTACCGTCTACAATAGATGCTATCATAGGTGCGTGATTATTTAAAATCTGGAATTTTCCATCTGTTCCGCTGAGCTGAACAGAATCTACTTCTCCTGAAAATACTTTTAGTTCCGGTGTGAGTATGTTTAATGTCATGATTTTAATTTGAAAATTAGTCAATTTGAGAATTTGAAAATGCTGAATCCAGGTTAATGAAATAATTTTCAAATTATCTCATCTTCTCATCTTCAAATTACTTCGCTTCTGCTAATAATTTTTTACCTTTTTCGATAGCATCTTCAATAGTTCCAACTAAGTTGAACGCTGCTTCCGGATACTCATCTACTTTTCCTTCCATAATCATTTCAAATCCTTTCAATGTATCTTCGATAGAAACGAATACACCTTTTAAACCTGTAAACTGCTCTGCAACGTGAAATGGCTGAGATAAGAAACGCTGAACACGACGCGCACGGTGAACCACTAATTTATCTTCTTCAGATAACTCATCCATACCAAGGATTGCGATAATATCCTGTAATTCTTTGTAACGTTGTAAAATCATTTTTACACGCTGCGCAACACCATAATGTCTTTCACCTAAAACTGCAGGATCGAGGATACGTGAAGTAGAATCCAATGGATCCACCGCAGGATAGATACCTAACTCAGCAATTTTACGGCTTAATACAGTTGTTGCATCTAAGTGAGCAAATGTTGTTGCAGGAGCCGGATCCGTTAAGTCATCCGCAGGTACGTAAACCGCTTGTACAGATGTAATAGAACCTGATTTAGTTGATGTGATACGCTCTTGCATCAAACCCATTTCTGTTGAAAGCGTTGGTTGGTAACCTACCGCAGAAGGCATACGACCTAATAACGCTGATACTTCAGAACCTGCTTGTGTGAAACGGAAGATATTATCTACGAAGAATAAAATGTCTTTTCCTTTGCCATCTCCGTCACCATCGCGGAATTGCTCAGCAATAGTTAAACCAGATAAAGCAACACGCGCACGTGCACCAGGAGGTTCGTTCATTTGTCCGAACACTAAAGTTGCTTTTGATTCTTTTAATGCTTCCATATCTACTGATGCTAAATCCC
>JAYVPA010000044.1:0-9070 GCA_043757615.1 Sphingobacteriales bacterium
ACCACAAAATATGAATCAATTTTTCCAGTTTTTCGGTGATCCATTTGGCGGCGGCGGCTCTCCTTTTGACATGCCGCAGCAGCAAGATCAGGAAGCATCTGGCTCTGGTGTGATTATCAGCAACGATGGCTATATTGTTACGAATAATCATGTGGTAGAAGATGCCGATGAAATAAAAGTGAGTTTGTATGACAACCGTGAATTTAAAGCAAAGATAATCAGCACAGACCAAAGTACAGACTTGGCTGTTATAAAAATTGATGCTAAAGATTTGAAATTTCTGACGTTTGCAAATTCAGATAATGTGGAAGTAGGTCAATGGGTTTTAGCGGTTGGTAATCCATTTAATTTAGCATCTACGGTGACGGCAGGAATCGTTTCGGCAAAAACAAGAAACATCAATATCTTGCGAGAAAAGGCAGGTAATTTGGCGATTGAATCTTTTATACAAACAGATGCTGCAGTGAATCCCGGTAACAGCGGCGGTGCACTGGTTGATTTACAGGGAAATTTAATCGGTATCAATTCTGCTATCGCTACGCCAACCGGTTCGTACGCGGGGTATTCGTTTGCGATTCCATCTAACCTGGTAAATAAAGTAGTAAAAGACATGATTGATTTCGGTGTCGTACAGCGAGGATTTTTGGGTGTAAACATCCGAGAAATTGACGATGAACTGGCGAAGGATTTAAAACTGAATAAAATTGTAGGCGCATATATTTCTGAAGTGAATAAAGAAAGTGCCGCAGAAGCAGGTGGTTTGAAACGTGGTGATGTAATCATGAAAGTCGGCGATGCAGAAATATTAAATTCTGCTGATTTGCAGGAACATGTAGCACGTTACAGACCCGGCGATAAAGTAAAACTGGATATTTACCGGGATGGTGCGATGCTGACAAAAGAAGTTACGTTAAAATCTAAAGAAAATAAAACAGCGTTGTTGTCTAAAGATGACGCTCCGAAATCAGGAACCGCTTTAGATAATTTGGGTATCAATATTGAAGAGTTATCCAGCCTGGAAGCAAAGAAACTGGGCGTTGGCGGCGGTTTGAAAGTGACTAAGATAAATGAGGGAATCATCAAACAGAATACAGGCATGCAGGAAGGTTTTGTGATTGTCGCAATCAATAATCAACCTGTATCTAAAAAGAGTGAATTAGAAGATATGCTGAATCAAAGCAGAGGTAACGGTATTTTATTGCAGGGAAAATATCCGAACCAGAATGGCATAAAATATTATGCATTTGGATATTAAAGGCATTAGGCAAAAGTGAAAAGCCACAAGATTTTCTCTTGTGGCTTTTCACTTTTTACTTTTACCTTCGTAGTATGCCGAATACTTATTTTCAGTTCAAACAATTTAAAATAGAACAGGGAAAATGCGCGATGAAAGTCTGCACAGATTCGTGTTTATTCGGCGCATGGATTACTGTAGATGAAAATGTAAAATCGATTTTGGATATCGGAACAGGTACAGGATTATTGAGTTTGATGCTGGCGCAAAAAACTATTGCAAATATTTTCGGAATTGAGATAGATAAAAATGCCTTTTTACAAACAAAAGAAAATTTTGAAAACTGCATATGGAAAGAAAGATTAACCGCTTATTCGGGTGATGTAAAATCATTTTTGTTTCCTCAAAAATTTGATTTCATTGTTTGCAATCCTCCGTTTTATGAAAATGAAGTGGATTCAAGATTACATGAAGAAAAAATTGCCAAACATTCATTGCATTTGGGTTTTAATGATTTACTGATTTCCATAGAAAAGCTATTACACGCATCCGGCAAATTTGCCATACTGCTTCCCTACTATCGTAAAGATGAATTTGAAAAACTGGCATCACAATATAAATTCTATCCTGAAAAAAACATTAATATAAAACAAACAACTGCCCACGATTTTTTCAGGTATATCGGAATTTTTTCTAAAACAAAAAATGAGCAAATATCGCATGAAGAAATCAGTATAAAAACGAGAGACAATAATTATTCAGCTGAAGCGACAATACTTTTAAAATCTTATTATCTATATTTATAAAACATTATTTCTCTGTGTCATTTCTTTAGCCTTTTCGAGAATTTCTGATTTAGCAATTGGTATTACCAAAAAAAATAATGTAATTTAGATTTGCTAAAATTATTCTAATGAAAAAACATTTACTATCTCTTTGTTTTCTGATTTTTATTGTCGCGTTTTCGTTTGGAATCAATCCTATCGACATTACGGAAAGGTCAATGGTGGATACTTCGCTGGCACCATTTTATCATGGTGTGGCATCCGGGGATCCGACACCAAATGCAGTTATTATCTGGACGCGTGTAACTCCTGACGTTGAAGGCACCGTAAACGGTACCTGGCGTGTGGCATTAGATACAAATTTTACCTCAGTAATTCAGTCGGGTACTTTCTCTACTGACAGCTCACGTGATTACTGCGTAAAAGTAGATGTTATAGGTTTACAGCCAAACACTTGGTATTTCTATGAGTTTACAGCGCTGGGAAGAAATTCCCTGACTGGCAGAACTAAGACAGCACCGGTTGGAGATGTAAATCAATTGCGTTTTGCATTTGTTTCTTGTTCCAACTATCCGGCGGGTTATTTTAATTCATACGACAGAATAAGAGAACGGAATGATGTAGATGCTGTACTGCATTTAGGAGATTATATTTATGAGTATGCGAACAACCAGTTCGGAAGCACCAGAAATGACCAGTTGCCGACTTATGAAATATTAAGACTTGCAGATTACAGACAACGATACTCTACCTATCGTCTTGATCCTTCCTGCAGAAAATTACATCAGCAGTTTCCTTTTATTTCTGTCTGGGATGACCATGAAACTGCAAACAATTCTTATAAAGACGGTGCCCAAAATCATACACCTGCTACTGAAGGACCATGGTCACTCAGAAAAGCGGCCGGTCAGGAAGCAAATGATGAATGGATGCCGAGAAGATTACCTGACCCCGGAAATACCAATAAAATATGGCGAAAAATCAGCTATGGTAATCTGGCAGACATCTTCATGCTGGATACACGTTTATATGCACGAACAATTCAGGATGGTAATGCAACAGATACATCAAAACATATTATCGGTGATGAACAATTGCAGTGGCTGAAAACAGAGATGATGAATTCTACTGCGAAATGGAAAATCTTAGGTCAGCAGGTAATGATGGGTAACCTCACACCTTTTGGTATGGTTGTAAATACAGATCAATGGGATGGATATCAGGCAGACAGAAAAAAAGTATATGATATTATTTTGAACAACAATATTCAGAATGTAATTGTACTGACCGGTGATATACATTCTGCATGGGCTATGGATTTACCTTATAATACGGCAACTTATAATGCCAATACCGGTGCGGGTTCTGTTGGTGTGGAATTTGTTTGCACGAGTGTCACTTCGCAGGCATCACCTGTAGCTTTAGACGGATTATATCCTATTGTTTATGCATTATTACCGCATATAAAGTATGTGGATGCATATAAGAAAGGATACGGACTTTTAGATTTAACGAATTCAAAAGCGCAGGGAGATTTCTATGCAAATAAAACTATAGTTACCCTGGATACTTCGCAAACCTATGAAACCGGATATTACACATTACCCGGAACAAGATGGCTGAAAAAAGCGACTTCGAAAACTGTAAAAGCAGATGTGAAAGAATATTTTGCCCCGGAAAATCCAAGACAGGATATTACAACCAGTATAAAAACAAAATCGAATGATTTAATTGTATTGAGTGCTTATCCAAATCCTTTTATTGATAAAATCTCTATTCAGTTTAACACTGCGTCGGGTGCAAATCTTGATTTAAAAATTTATGATGTAACGGGAAAGTTAGTGAAACAACAGGATTTTGGTTACCTTTCCAAAGGATTATATAACAAAACTATTAATCTTGAAGATCTTGCAAGCGGTGCATATAAGCTTGTCTTAAATAACAATAGTTTAATTACAGAACGAACAGTAGAAAAATTTTAATATATGGCAACGAAGAAGAAAGTAACAAGAAAACCTGCACCCAAAAAGGCAGCAGTAAAGAAAGCCGCAACGAAAAAAACAGTTGCTAAGAAAAAAACAGTACCTATAAAACCTATTGATGAAGTGGACAAAACACCTATTCCAAAAGTGGAAGCTTTAAATCCGAATATCTATCCGATAGGAAAATTGAAAAAACCGGAAGAATATACAGAAGCTGTTATAAATAAACTGATACAGGATATCCGTATCCTGCCGGAACACCTTAAAAAAATCAGCAAGAAAATAAATAAGAAAAAAGAGCTGCAATATTCTTACCGGGACGGTGGATGGACGATAGAACAAATCATACATCATACAGCAGACAGCCATATGAATGCGCTGATTCGTTTTAAATTAGCGTTGACAGAAAATAATCCTGTTATAAAACCATACGACCAGGATTTATGGGCTGAAACGGCCGACATACAATTACCAATCAAAACGGCCATCCGTTTGCTAAAAGCAATACATGCAAAATGGACTATCCTTTTAGAAAATATGGATAAGAATGATTTTAAACGCACGTACACCCATCCCGAGTATAACACTACTTCTACCTTGCAGGATGTGCTGGCATTATATGCATGGCACGGCAAGCATCACGTTGGACAGATTGAAGTAGCACTGAAGAATGAACACAAGAAAGTGAAAGAGAAAAAAGAAGACAAGAAAAGAGTGCAGAAATAAAGTACATACATACAAAAAAAGTTCCGTCATATGCGGGACTTTTTTATTACTTCATTATCTTACTTCTTCACTCCTATTATTTTCAGTACATCCCAGATATTCTGATACCAGAATTTCCATTTATTATGTTGAGCCTGTAACTCTTCTCTTTCCCAGAAATGCAAATTTGAGACAGTATATAAATAACCAAAGTTGTAAACTGTTTTACTTTTTTTCTCCGCTGCAATTGATGAAACAGGGTAACGATAATTTGTTTCCTGCAGTTTTACTAAAGCCAGCGCTTGCTCTCTTATTTTTTTAGCAGCATCCAGGTATTGTTGGATATTATTTTGCATTTTATTCAATTTATTAAACCTATATCCTGTCAGATAACGCAATGTATTTTCTTTATGCGCAGCACGCAACGCCGTTATATCCAGACTCAACAGCATTTCTTTTTCTAATTTTGTTTTTGGCAAAAAATGATATGCTGCTTTGAGTTCATTGTATTGATGAACAAAACTATCCAACACATTAATATATTTCTCTTGAATAAAATCTAATTCTTTCTGGGTTGCTTTATTCATAATATATTTATACGGATACTCCGGCCGCGGCACTAATTCAAGATTCAGTTTTCCGCTAATTTCATCAGTAATTGTTTGAGCAGTCATCACTTTTATCAGTTGTTTATCCTTTATAAATTTCTGTTGCAATACATTTGCCTTTTCTGCGAAATCATTAAATCCGGTATCTTCTACAACAGTTTTGAAAAACTCCAATGGCTCAGTTGTTTTATCCTTATTTCCTTTCCAACACCAGCGCGCAATACTCCAGTCTACCAGCCAATAATCCCATTCCCAGCCCGAAGAAAAAGTCAGGTGTCCATCTATACCTAATGAATCACAATAAAGAATATCTTTTCTGCGGGCGTCTAAATATGGAGTCAAAAACATCGGCACAGAATTATCAAATGTAATCCAATAGGCAGATTCCGGATAAAACCAGGTCTCCCTGTATTGATTACTTTCAATGAGCGCATTTCTTAAATGAGAAAAATCTTTGTTGCGGTATGCGGGTGTACTCGAGTCCTGCAAGCCATAAAACATTACGGTATGCACATACAAACTATATGCGCTATCCATATCTGTGCGGGTCGTTTTCATGGATTTTGTACCTGAAATCAGATTTTCATCTTTAACGACATGCATTCTGCTCGTTAGTTTCACC
Source organism: Sphingobacteriales bacterium (assembly GCA_043757615.1). GTDB lineage: Bacteria > Bacteroidota > Bacteroidia > Chitinophagales > JADIYW01 > JADJSS01. The sequence continues at coordinate 5,937 of JAYVPA010000044.1, forward strand.
TTATATTTTGATAAATTATCGTATAAAAACTTTTGCTGTTCATGCAGTTTATCCTGGTCTTTATGCGTAAATTCTGTGGTCGCTAATTCTACATTCCAGACATCCCAGTTAATCTGCATCAGCTGCGAAATATTATTTAAAATCTGTTTGTCTTTTTTTCTGAAAGATGAAGGAAAATTTTTGTACAATTCAAATGCTCTTTGTTGTATCATATGAAAAGATAAATCCGCGCCGCAGATAATTCCGCGTTGATGTGCATAATCGACGATTGGTTTTATATAGGGTATCCAGGTTTTTAATTTTATGCTGCGCAACAGATTAAATTCAAAATAATTCTGTCCGTTCCTGGAAAGCCAGTCTATATAGGTTTTAACTTCTGCTGCACCGTTGGGCGTATTTTCATTCAACAATGCTTCCGTTATTTCCAGCGGATGCATCGCGTGAATATGAAAACCGATTTTATCAAAACGTGGAGTAATGGTTTCAGTAAACGTATCCAATACATAATTGGATAAATCCGGAATGGTGGTTTCTTTCGGATGATAAAAGGCAAATCCTAATTTATTTTGCAGGAAATAATAAATACCGTTTGACAAACCTTTTGCAGATAATGAATTAATTACAATGACATTATCCTTTCCTTCTTTTTTACAAACTATAGAAAACTGTTGTGTTTCTTTTGTATTTGTTTCATAGAATGTTTTGTAAGAAGTTGTGTCTTTATCCAGCTTTAAAAATAATCTCCAGTTGCAATCAACCGCATTAATTCCATCTGCAATACTGACATTGCTTTGTTTTAATAAAGATTTTGCATCTTCTATAGTAACATCAAGCAGAGTACTTGACTGTGTGTAAGAGAGGTCAAAATAGATTTTATTTGCGGAAACGGAAACTGATAAAAAAGAAAAAATAATTAAGAGCAGAGATTTTGTCATTTTCATTCTTAAAGATACATTTTAATGTATTTTATGCAATGATTTTTTGTGATTTTATTGACAGCGTATTTTACATTCTTATTTTGGAGAAATATCATCTGTTATTTTTTTTAACTCATCTTTTAATTCATTGTCTGTATTGGGTTTGAAATATTTGTTATAATCGGATGTAATGATAAATTCGTTTCGGTAATCACTGAAGTTTACAACATACCAAGCTTGTTTTTTATTTACAGAATCGGATAGCATTGTTTTATCATCATAATACAGAACCTTAAGCTCATGGGTTAAATCATTTCGAAGATAAACCTTAATACCTTCTAAAGACCCTACCCTGTTTTCTTCGGGTTTAAATTGTGTGCAGCCTAAACCATTGGAATCTACTTTAATGATCCGGTAACCATCTTTCCATATTTTCTGCTGGCCTTTCGCTTTATCATACAGCAATACAACCGGTCCTTCATATGCATCGGGCAAAAGGATGATTTGTTTATACGGACGTTCATAATATAGCTGAATTCCAATGACCACTATAAACGGTAATAAAACAAAAAAAACAGTCAGCAGAAATGATACGGCTTTAGGAATCTTTACCGGAAATTCTTTTATCTCATAATAATGTTTGAGAATATAATAAACGAAAAGTAATAGCACGCCGACAATTGATACGCGACACAAGCCAAAAAGACTATAAATAAACAAACATGCTATTCCTAACAGGATGTAATAAATGGCGATGTATTTTAAACTTTTCATTTAAAAGAAAGAACTATTTGGGTAACCATTCCTTTTACTATGATACGTTTAATAGTACAATAAGTAGCAACTGATGTTGCACATTTAGGAGGAGGATACATGCAAGTTTCTCCAGGGTTACAACAACCATCATCCGAGCTATCAGATTCCAGCAATGTTGCTTTTCTATCACCATTATCTTTAATTGGTTTTGCTAATTCTAATGTTACATCACCATTTTTATTTTTTGAATAATCATATAAATACTTTCCTTTTTTTATAATTAATTCGGTAGTTCCTAAATATTTTAAAATATCAGGATTACCCACATGATAATCTGCAGACCAATTATATGCAACTTCGCGTTTTGATTCCGGATATGATATTTTAAGTTTTATAGATCCAAGTTTGTTTGTGGAATAATCAATAGGATATTTTCCAGAAAGTATCGTTAAGGATTTTACACCTAACTTCTCACAAATTTCAGCATCTAGTTTAGTGTTTCCATTAACATTAAAATATTTGCTTTTTTCGGGAGGTTCAGTCACAAATTCTCCTTCCAGTATTTCATGGTTTAGAACAAAACTGGCAGCAACGTTTCTTCCGGTTAGTTTAATTCCATTTTGGTTGTTTGCTGGTATTTTACTAATAAATATTATAGAACAAAAACCAGATTCTTTACAGGACGAAAAGTCACTTCCGGCATCTGTTAAGCCGCCATTAGACCATTCCATCACTACACTTTTTGTAGTGCTCTGGCTATTACTTGTTTTAAGTTTTATAGTTCCTAGTTTATTTATTGAACGATCAATATCGTATTTACCCGGAAGTACAGTTAAAAAATCTACTCCCAACTTTTTACAAATCTCATTGGTCAGTTTAATTTCTTTTGTAATTGTAAAAACCTTCGCATCCTTTTTTTTAGGAGACTTTTTCAAAAACTCTCCTTCTAAGAAACCATTAATAAATTTAAAGTTTATCACTGCCTCTCCTGCCGATAATTTTTCATCATTGTAGGGATACAATTGATTATCACACGTGCCCTCACCCTCACAAGCTCCGGTATAAGTTTCATTACCGTTTAATACCTTTAATGGCAATCCCTGTTGAGTATTTTCGCTACCACTTCCCCGAGGAAATGTTGGTCCCGTTGTACTCGTCGGAATTGTAATTATTCCAGCTGAATTTTCATTAGTTGTAGAAGCGTTGCCAGGTGATACTATTTTAATTTTTCCATACTCCACCCCATTTACATAAACCATATGAGTTGTGTCTCTACTCAAAACCATCGAAAAATTTCCTTTTTCATCTGTTACAACTGATGCCTTATCACTACTTTCTTTTTGTTCTATTGTGATAGAAATACCTTTGTTGCTAATACCGTTTTTCATTTTTATATTACCTGATACCGTTTTGCCTTCAACAATAGGTAAACCATCGGCAGTAGTTTTACCATTGCCTTTT
>JAYVPA010000045.1:0-32159 GCA_043757615.1 Sphingobacteriales bacterium
TCTAAATAATACACAAAACGACAACCATCAGAACATTCACCTTGTATGGCACCAAATATTATATAATCAGGATGAACAAATTCTTCTTTTTTACAGGAAGTAAAAAGAATGCTGAATATAAATATGTGAATGAAATTTTTCAATGTTCAATAATTTGGATTCTGTTTAAATTTTCTCGCCAGTGTACTCAAAGCATTCTGCACTAATTTAGTATTAATCTGATTAATAACAAAACCTGTGTACGGAATCCATGGTTCAAATTCTATAATGTAATCCAATCTTGTTCTGTTAGGCGATAGCTCAATGAAATTCATTTTGCCGATATGGTTTTTCAAAGGACTGCCAAATGTAATTTTATATTCCAGATATCTTGGTTCGATATATTGTGTAACCGTTTCCTGGAAAACAACAGGAAACCGGAAAATAAGTCTTGAAGAACCAACATCATTACAATTCGCCGGATTTGGTGCATCCACGATTCTTTTTATAAAACCCGGATAAATTTCAGTCAGGCGGTTATGGTCGCTGAAAAAAGAAAACACATTTCTTACAGGGGCATCAAAGTCTTGCAGGAAATGCAATTTTTGTTTTTCCTTATCTGTTCTTAATCCAAGCATCATTTATATTTAGCAGCTAATTTTTTTAAACCTCTGGATATGATTGTTTCTAAGACATACCCGATAAGACCATCTGCAAATCCGATTTTACTTTCCATTTCTATCGTATATTCCAATAACGTTTTTCCTTTCTCCGGTGTGGAAAATTCCAGTCTGCCTAAATGGTGTCTTACAGGTGCCTTGCTTGTTATGGTATATTCTATAATATTTGGCGAATCAAAAGCTACAACTGTTTCCTGCAAAATTTCAATACCCATTTTTATACTTCTTACAGAACCTACTCCATTCGGGTTGCTGCCTTCCGCATCTTTGATTCTGCTGATATTTGCACTTAAGATTTCTCCTAAATTTTCATGCACACTCAGGTAATCAAAAATTTCTTGTTGCGGGGCGTTAAATAGTTGTGTCATTCGGATAGTCTTCATGGTGTTTTTTATAAAAATACAAAATTTTATCCTTCTTTAAAACAATTAGGCGATAGTATTTGTATATTTAATACATACTGAAATACATTAATTTACTTAATACAATAAAAGATAAAAATATGTCATTACGATTAGGCGATGAAGCACCTGACTTCACAGCAGAAACAACTTTAGGAACTATTAATTTTCACGAATTTATCGGTGACAAATGGGTGGTACTTTTTTCGCATCCTGCAGATTTTACGCCGGTATGTACAACTGAATTAGGTTTTACAGCGAAACTGAAAGACGATTTTGAAAAAAGAAATACGAAAGCGATTGCATTGAGTGTGGACGGAATTGATTCACATAAAGACTGGATAAAAGATATTGAAGAAACACAAAATGTGAGGATAAATTTCCCAATTATCGCAGATCCGGAAAAGAAAATTGCAGAACTATATGATATGATGCATCCGAATGCATCTGAAAAATTTACAGTGCGTTCTGTTTTTATTATTGGTCCAGATAAAAAAATAAAACTCATGATTACCTATCCTGCATCAACAGGTAGAAACTTCAACGAGATTTTACGTGTAATTGATTCGCTGCAGTTAACAGCAAACTATAGTGTAGCAACCCCTGTGAACTGGCAGGATGGGGAAGATGTCGTGATTGCCCCTGCAATTACAAATGAAGTGGCGGAAACAAAATTTCCAAAAGGATTTAAAATAATAAAACCATATCTGAGAATGACACCGCAACCAAATAAAGACTAAAAATAGAACGCAGATTTTCAGGATAATTATGGTTATGATAAAATAATTATAATTTATAAAGAGAGAATCTAAAAAATCATTATAATCTGTGTTCTATTACTTGCTGATTTATTTAACTATTTATTTTTTATGATAAAAACTATTTTTTCTCTGCTCGTAATAACAATGAGCGTTCAGTTACATGCGGCTGACAGTTACCAGAAGTCATACCAAAAATCATATTTACCTGACGCGGTAAATGATGTGTATGCAGGAATGCCGTTTTCAGAATTTAAGAAGTTGAAAAAGATTACGGAGATGGAAATTGACAGTGCTTATGCAAGTAACTATATAAAATATACGCCGACGAAGTTACCTGCTAACATTGTGAGCTTATCTTATAAGTTTGGTATGCATGATAATTATGAAACAACGCTGCCATTGCCATCTTCGCCTTTGTATGAGATTGATATAGCGTTTTCAGAAAGTGTGGATATGAATGTACTGACAACAAAATTATTCGGCACTCCAAAAGATGTATATAAATCTACAGACCAGTATCACTTTTATGACAAGCAATGGATCATTGTTACTAAAGATAAATTAACGCTGATGATTCGTCAGACAAATCATTATATCATGATAGCCGGTGTGATAAAAGGAACGGAGTGGAGTAACGATTAAGTTGTTTGTATATTTTCTAATTGTAGCAAGCCGCGAAATCTTCTGATTATATTATTCTATAATCTATCCTTCAATTACATCTTTCTTTGTTTTTGTTAAGTATATCACCGTAGCAAGGATTGCAACAAGAAAAATAGCACTGGTTAGAGTTGTACCCAATCCCAAGCCGCCATCTTTTCTGTCTTGCGACAAAAAATCACCTATTGATGCACCGAGTGGCCGTGTTAAAATATATCCTATCCAAAAAGCAAGAATTGCATTGAATTTAAAATATTTATAAGCGATAAAAACAATAGCAATCATAGAGGCAAATACTAACGCGGATAACCAGTATCCTAATTTAAGTGTTTCTGCTAAAAGGTCTCCAGCGGCTGTTCCCAATGCAAAGGTAAATAGAATGGCAAGCCAGTAAAAAGCCTCTCTTCTGTAAGTATTTATTTGATGAACAGATAATGTTTTTTCAATAGCATACCAAATAGAAAAAACGACGATTAATAATACAGAAAAAACAACAGATGTTAAAATAAGAGAGATACCTAAATTGTCAGTCAGATTATCTGTTATTAAGGTACCAACAACACTTATTAGTACAACTGCAATCCAATACAGACTTGGTACATATTTTTTTGATTTAAATTGAAATAAAAGAGCAACAATCAATAATGCACCCATAATCAAAGTTGTACCTGTAAGTCCTAAGTTTAAATTTTCATTTAAAAAATCTGCTGCAGTTTCTCCTACAGTAGTGCACAAAATCTTAATGATCCAAAAATACAGTGTAATTTCAGGTACCTTATTAAGCACCTGTCCCCCTGTTAGTGATTTATCTTTTTTGGTGATGATATCCATAAATTTAAAGGTAAACATTATTATACAGAACCTGTGAGGCTTATTATGTTAAGAAGATTAAAGACAATTGATTTATGTTAAGATCTACTATTAGTAGGTGGTTTATTGAAGACTTTACCCTGATTCGTGTCCTAATGAAATAATGTTGCTGAATATCTTTTAGTTCGCCTGGACACGAACCGTGGCGGTGCTTTTAGGAATACAATATATCGATGCTCTAAAAAATGAGTTTACAGGGGTAACTTATTGCGAATAGTTTTCATATGTGAAATATGTAACCGACTTTACTAATTGTGTAATGCTTATGAACTCATAAAAATTCAACTTTGTACTGAAACAAATCACAAAAATATTATGAGATCATTAAAAATTTTATCGTTTGCATTAGTAGTAACCTTCATGTTTTCTGCTTGCAAAAAAGACAGTTCGGGAACAACGCACGTAAATGTACGGATGACGGATGCACCTGGAAATTTTCAGGAGGTAAATGTAGATGTTATCGGAGTAGAATTTACAAATGATAATAATATAGCTTACAATTTGAATGTGAATGCAGGGATTTATAATCTATTAGATTTTGCAAATGGTATTGATACTCTTATTGCGAGTGCAAATATTCCATCCGGAACACTTTCTCAGGTTAGGTTAATACTTGGCGTAAATAATACGGTAAAGGTTGATGGTGTTGTCTATCCTTTAAGTACTCCGAGTGCTATGCAGTCGGGTCTTAAGCTTAATGATCACAGTACTCTTACACCAAATGTTGAGTATAATCTTCTTCTTGATTTTGACGCCAATCAATCAATTGTGCTTAAAGGTAATGGAGAATACCAGCTTAAACCGGTAATAAAAACGGTCAGTGTTTCTACAAGTGGTTCTTTACATGGCAATGTGATTACCACCCTTGCTTTGCCTGCTACAGTTACTGTAACAAATGGCGTTGATATCTATACAACTACTACCAATTCAGCCGGATACTTTTTATTAAAAGGTCTTCCTGCCGGTACGTATGGTGCAGTTATTACTCCCCAACCTCCGTTTAATGTTGTTACAATTTCTGCAATAAACATAAGTATTGGTAATGTAACTGAACTTGGACCTATTGTTTTTTAAAGAACATTACATTGGAAAATATTTGAAAAAGCTTCTTAGATTGTAGGTCTTGTCTCTTATTAATTACAGTGAATAAAAATTATATACATAAAGTAGTCGAAAGGTAATAATACCTTTCGACTACAAAATAAGATACTATCAAATTGTATTTGTAAAGTTCAAACCCTTAAAGACCCTCGAAATCCTCTGGCTGCATAATAAGATTCTGCCCCGTTATGGTATAGAAATACAGTATCATAACGTCGGTCACAAAAAATGGCACCACCTAATTTTCTTATATCAGCAGGCGTTTTCACCCAACTTGAAGTTTTCAAATCAAAGGTTCCAAGTTTTTGCAATTCGCGGTATTCTTCTTCCGATAAAAGTTCTATGCCCATCGTTGCAGCCATATCTATAGCATTGTTTGCAGGTTTAAATTCTTTTCTTGAATTCAATGCTTCACGGTCATAACAAAAACTTCTGCGTTCTTTTGGACTTTCTGCAGAACAATCATAAAAAATATATTCACCTGTTTTTTTATCATGTCCGACAACATCCGGTTCACCGCCGGTTCTTTCCATCTCATTGAGCGACCACAATTTTTCTCCGTCATTTTTTGCTTCTAGTTTTGCTTGAACTTTTGCCCATTCAATGCCTTTGTGTCGATTCATATTTTTTTCAAAACGAACTTTTAAGGTAGCGAGTAATTCTTGACGTTGTTTTGGCGATAATTCGTTTTTATTTATCTTTGCCATAATATGTTATTTAGTTTATTGCAACTTTATATTCAAATATAATTTTCTTTCTTTAACTTACATAAATAAGATATGCCTAAAAGTAAAACACTGCTGCAAATTGAATCGCTGCATCCTGAAAAAGATGCATGGGAAATTGTACGCTTGTCTATGTTTTATGAATTCCCATGGGATTATAACCGCGCGCTTGAACTGGCATTGTATAAAACCTTTGCAGTGCCGTCTATTGCAAAAATTTTGCATAACTCACAGGAATTTGAAAAGCATTCGCAAAAACGATATGACGATACAGATCTGATTTTAAGTGAGATGGTGGAGAACGGTTTGCAAGGCAGGGGTTTAGAGGCAGTGGAACGCCTCAACTGGATTCATTCCAATTACAAAATTACCAACGAAGATTATTTGTATGTGCTGAGTACCTTTATTTATGACACTTCGAACTGGATAAATAAATACGGTTATAGAAAACTGACGCAGCAGGAAGAACTCGCAGGCTTTTATGTATGGACACAAATAGGCGAACATATGCATATCGAAAATATTCCTGCTACAATTTTTGAATTTAAAAAATTCCATGACGATTACGAAACAAATCATTTTCAATATTCAGAAGCAAATTATAAAGTGGCACGCGCTACCGAAGATCTGATGCTTAGTTGGTATCTGCCGAAATTTATGTTTGCAACAGCGCGTCCATTTTTACATGCAGTAATGGAAACACATTTACTAAAAGCATTTAATTATAAAGAACCCGGCGAAGCATTGCGCACGATGGCAACAAAAGCATTGCGTGCTAGAAGTTATGCGATGAGCTTAATTCCACGAGCTACTCCATACATTCGGACACGCGATCATAAACACAAAGCTTATCCGGATGGATATGTGATGGAAGATTTAGGACCTGATAAATTAATGAACTCTCCGAAATGTCCTTATCATAAAGTGATGGATGCCATGAAGACTTCGACAGGCTCAGTCTGACTCGATATGCTAGTCTGCACCATCGCTTCGTCAGGCTGAGCCTGACGAAGCCTCAGAACGATAAAATTCAAACATGAAATATGCAGCTGCAGCATTCAGTGCATGCCAGAACGAATGCAGCTGAATATTAGAATCCGGAAAACAAACAATATTGTTGTGGTCTAAAATCCAGAGTATACATGCAAGAGCAACAAGAATTATATTTAATCGCAACAATCTCTTGTCAAAAAAAGTATCTTTCCTCATCAATAAATAAAATGCTGTAAGTCCTCCGATAAATAATAATGCACCAAATGTAACAATCATATTTATAATGATGAGATAATGAAACGCTAATAAGTAACCTAACACGTATGTAATACCTACACATAAAAATGCAGCAGGTTTTTCTTGTATCTTTTTATGGTATACTAAAATTCTGCTGATGCCAACCATGCTTAGGAATAAAGGAATACCATAAGTGCCAATCATATCGGTCATGCCAAAGAACTTAGTGAGCGATGCATGAAATAAAAAACTTCCTGAAAATAAAATACACAATAAGATTCCGAAACCGATTCCGATTATTTTATTTTTGCTTATGTAATTGCTGTTCGCATGTTCAGTTGTCAGAGTTTCATAAAGGATTAAAATTCCTGCAAACAGAAATGCTATATTAGACCACGTATTAAACGGCTGTCGTATAAATCTGTCTAGGTAATTATGTTCACAGAAACAACCCTGCGCAATGGATGGTTCAATTGTCCAGCCGTCCCAAAAACTGCCGGTCAGAAAATGGTTGATGATGATGATTATAAGGGTAATGAAAGCAGTAATGAATATCGGAACTCTATATTTGCGCATGAATAAATATAGAAAATTGTTTTGATAAATACAGACTATTTGAAATTCGGTTATCTTAGTTGAATGAATGACGTTTTAGATGAGCAAATTAATCAGCCTGCTGAAGTTCCGTTAATCAGAAAGATTGCGTTTGCCATGGGACAAACAGGCTGGAGTCTTGCCGTGTTTGGTTTTACTGAGTTGATATTCTTTTTTTATTTACCGCCTGATAACGGAAAGCCTATGTTCAAGGCGTTTGTTTACCAGGGACCGGTTTTCAGAATATTTACAATTGTTGGTGTTTTATCTGCGGTTGGTTATATAATCAGTGCTTTTATGGAACCGATTGTAGGTAGTTTAAGCGACAGAAGCACGTTTAAATTTGGCAAGCGTAAAACGTTCATGGCTGCTGCTGTGATACCGTTTGCAGCCTTATCTGCTGCTGTATTTTTTCCTTTGAAAGATGGTGTACATTCTATCAATGCAGTTTGGTTGTCAGTAACAGTGATAGCCGCGTTTATTATAAAATGTTTTTACACGACACCCTACAATGCATTGATTAATGAAATTGCAAAAAAAGAAAAAGAACGTTTGCATATTGTGATGATGTTGTCGATTGCATATGCACTTGGAATTGGCATCGGACAAACGATTAATATTTCGCTGAATTATTTTAAAGAGGTGATTCCAAACGAACGCATTTTTCAGATAAGTGTATTTGTATATGCTGTTGTTGCTTTGTTGCTGATGTTAATGCCTATACTTTTTGTTGAAGACAATTCAGGAAAAAATATAACAGAAGAGGAACGGCAGTTTGATAAGAAACATAAAGGCATTTTCGATAACATGCGGGAAGTATGGAGCGATAAAAATTTCAGGGTGCTTGTGATTGTGGAACTGATTTATTGGTTTCCGCAAAAGATGTTTGTTGCTGCAGTACCCTATATTGTTGCTGCTTTACTGAGACTAGATAATATTTATACTGCAATTATTTTATATAGTGTCGGAATTGCTTCTTTGGTAATGTATCCTTTGATTGATAAACTCGTTGATAAATACGGAAAGAAAAAAGTGATGCAATCTGCGTTGTTATGTCTGATTGCCAGTTTTACATTCACAGCAACTATAGGATTGTATAAAGTACCGACGATGTGTTTTGTCATCGTATATGTTTTAGTAAATACTTACCCGACTGCTGTGCTTGGTATTCTGCCGATGGCATTAGCCGGAGATAACGCAGAACGTGATTTTCAGAAAACAGGTATTGCTAAGAATGCTTCTTATTTCGGATTGAAAACATTTATGATGAAAATAGGAGTGGCAGTTACAAGTTTGATTTTTCCATCTTTATTATTATTAGGGAAAACACCTGCAAATCCTTTTGGTGTGCGCTTGGTGGCTGTTGCTTGTGTAATCACAAGTGCATTAGCATTTGTAATGATGCGAAACTATAAAAATGTGTAATAGTTAGAGTTTTGAATGCTGAGTTATGAATTTACCTAAGTTAGAAAATGGAAAGTATATTTTAATTCGTGCAGAATATGCTACAGGTATTATTTTGAATAATGATGATAGTTATTATCGAAAGATAAGAAAATGATTTCGTCAGAATTTTTGATAGTATTGAAGATGCTAAAATATATATAGAAAGTAACATGAAGAATAGAGTTGTTTTTGAAAGTCTAATTTATGATTGGGATGGTAATTTTATAGAACTCATAACTCCTAATTCTTAATTCATAATTATTTCCCATTGCTCATCTTAATAATCTCATCGAATTCTGCTTTGCTGACGTCAGATACAGAAAGCCTGCCTTGTTTTACCAGTTTCATTTCTGCTAATTTCGGATTGGCTTTTACAGCAGCCAATGTAACGGGATTTTTAAATTTTTCTTTTGGAGCAACATCTACGCAAACCCAGGCTTCTTCTGTAGTTGTAGGATCCTGGTAAGCTTCTTTTACTATCTGCATAATCGCAACAACTGCTTTGTCTATATTACTGTGATAAAAAAAAGCGATATCACCTTTTTTCATGGCACGCATATTATTTCGTGCTGTATAATTACGCACGCCATCCCAGTGTTCTCTTCCTTTCTTTACTAAATCATCATAAGAGAAAACATCCGGTTCGGATTTCATTAACCAATATTGCATTTTAATTTATGATTTAAGATGTATGATTTTAGATTTTTAATTCGACGCAATTTACATATTTTTTAATCATTCATCGTTAATCGTTTCTATTCACCATTTTCTTTTTCCTGAACTTTCTTTTTAAATGCATCGCGCATTACTGCAGCATCCCATTTTCTGTTGACCATTACTTCATCCCCAACAATTAATTTAAAATAATAAACATCGTCCGTATAAACAGAGGAATCATATTCAAAATTGAGTTTGTGCGTGCCGGCAGCAACTTTTTTCTGATTAAAAAGCTCACGCACCAAGATGCCGTTTTTATCAAACATAGCTACCTGGATATCCTGTGTTCTTGAGAAACTATACTCAAAAGCTCCGCCTACTTTTTCTTTTGGCGGTTCGTAGTAATTGTATCGGTAGTTTTTTGTTTTTACAGCAAATGATTTTCCGGTTAAAGATGCCATAAATTTCTTGAGTTCATTCTCTTCCGTACTGTCTGATGAATAAATTGAATTGATATCATCATTATTCATTAAACTCCACACGGCATATTGACCTGCTGAAGTCTGATATTTTTTGCCTCCTATAAAATCAGCTAATTTTTTCAGCTTATCATTATTAACAGATTTAAAAGTATAGATAGTCCCATCATTGCCTGCACCATCGCTTTGTTCTGTACACATGCCTTTTACTTTTACAGATTTCTTTTCTTTAGCCTGCAATGCTAATATATAAGATGAGGTCACCACAATATTTTGTTTGGCACTATCATCCGGTATAAACATATCGCCATTTTCAATGGCGATGGAAACAGGTTCATTACTCAGGTTCGCTAATTCTAAAATGATTGGTTCAAGGTAATGTGTACTCGCACTGTTGCCATGTATACTGACATTTATTTTTTTGGAATTAGAAGCTTCGTTAAGTTTTAGTGAACTGCCAAAAGCAGGACTGAAAAAACAAGAAAAAATAAGTGCAGGACAACAGATCAGATTCTTCATAGCTAAAGTTTATACTCAAACGTTAAAAAGTATATTCGTATTGTGAAAATTTACAACTATTTTTTTTAAATTTAGTAAATCTAAACGAAGATAAGTGGTATCGGATGATTGACAGGATAATATTAGTTTTCAAAAACCACCAACCATGAAAAAATTTCTATTAATTCTAACCACTCTTTTTTTCTTTATCCAACATAGTAATGGGCAAGAAGCCTGTAGCGCAAGACGTACTGCACACATCAGACTTGTAGGCGACAGCTGGCTGCATTTTCCGGCTATTTATGCAGCGTATGATTCGGCATTAGCAAAATATGGTTTTGCAGATTATTTCGCAGTCTCAGAAGGCAGTGTATTAATTAGCATGACTGCCGAAACATGGTGGCAATTTCCATTAGCGCGTTTTGCATTAGAAGCTTCTTTGAATTCTGATGCTTCGCGGCCGATTGATGTTGTCATGGTTTCATTAGGCGGCAACGATGTCGCGTTTAAGATCCACAGCGGAGATTCTTTAGATGTATTGGATTATAATTTGAATAAAGCAAAGCTGCTGATGGACAGCATTTTTGATTTTATTCATAGCAAGTATCCAAAGGGTCAAATCATATGGCAAAGTTATGATTATCCTAATTTTAATGACCCGTGTTTAGATTTTCCATGGGATCCTTATTGTGATTTATGGCAGAGTCATGGATATGCAACACCTTTCCAGATAAACAGATTCATGGGTTATATCACGCATTACCAGGATTCGGCAATCACCTCCTATCAGAAACCGTACATGCATTTCTTTAATGGTTTAGGCTTGATGCAATGGTGCTATGGTCAAACTACGCCTTTGAGATATGAACCTTTTGGTACCTATCCACCGCGCTCAGTGCCACTGCCGGGTGGAAATATTTATTATCCTTCACCACATGCAGCTATGGGTCTGGCAGGAATAGATACCTACCATTTAGGTCCTCAGGGATATACCTACATGGCGGAATTTTATATGCGGAAATTCATCAGCAATTATTTACGCCGGGGAAGAGATACTTCTGTTTATTCGATGGCACAGAATTTTGATGGCTGGGCAGATGCCAATAACGTAACAGGAACAGGGGATGTTTTAGTTGGGAAAAGAAATACGGTAGATACAAAAGGGATTTTCAGTTTCAATACCTCTTTTATTCCTGAAAATAAAACTATAAAAAGAGCATCTGTATTTTTCAAAGTAAAAACATTAAAAAGAAATTATGGGTTGAGCACTGTGTTTCCGCAAATATTTACCCTAGATATTAAAACAGGCGCATTCGGAAATGATGCAATAGAAGCATCAGATTTTTCTGCTGCACCAACATCTACAGATGTTGCATGCTTTGCAGGCAGCTTAAACGGCAATGGTTATGCACTCAGGGCTGATATTCATGGAGATGCGTTGAAGTATATAAATAAAAACGGCATTACACAATTCAGATTAAGTACATCTGATGATAATCTGCTTACTTTTTATAATGGTGATACCACAGAATTTGAAGGTCCGTATTTAGATATTTATTATGATACCTTAAATATTATTTCAGGAGTGATTAATAAACAAAACATAAATAACACATTGTCTGTTTTTCCGAATCCTGCAAAAGAAGAGATTACTTTGCAGTTAAATAAAGAGTTATTATTTAAAAAAGCGATACTAAGTATTTATAGCACACAAGGTGCTTTAATCTTTAAAAATGAATACGACAAAATAAGCCATACAGAATTAAAAATTGACATAAGTCAGCTTGCTGTTGGCGACTATTTTATCAGTATAGAAAATAGTGAGAATAAATCTGTAGGTATATTTGTTAAGATGCGAGAATAGATTTAATTTTAACTTTTATATATCTTACTGATTATTAGATACATTGATGTTTGTCATAAACTAATTTATGGATATAACTTTTTATCCACATCCATACAGAATACACTTAAAATACAACTGATTATTCAAAATATTAGTTGTAAATTTGTAGCTCAATTAAAGAATAAATATAACATTATGAATAAAAGAATTACACTCATTGTTGCAGCGTATTGCTTAATGTTGAGCATCGCTAATGCACAAATTTCTATCACTACTTTGTCCCAAACTTATAGTGAGAATTTTAATAACATGGCTGCTACGGGCGCAACCGGAACAGTATTACCAACAAGCTGGTATTCTACAGTTTCATCATACAGAGTAGGAAATGGTTCTACCAATAATGGAGGACTGTATAGTTTTGGAGATTCTGCTGCAACAGACAGAGCTATTGGTTCTGTGGGTTCAGGTTCTTCAGCGCCAAACTATGGTGTGAAGTTTGTAAACAATACAGGTGCTTCCATAACATCTATTACCGTTAACTATACTGGTGAACAATGGCGTTTAGGTCAAAAACCTGCATTGCGTCTGGATTCGACTTTGTTATCGTATAATGTAGGAGTAGATTCCTTAAATACAATTGGCTGGACAAATGTTTCAGCATTAAAAATACTTACACCAGATACTACAGGTACTGCAGGTAGCAGAAACGGAAATATTACACCTTACAGAACTTTAATTTCAGGAACTATCAATGGACTGAATATTTCAACAGGTTCTGTTTTTTGGTTAAGATGGAGTGAAAAAGATGTATCAGGTTCTGATGACGGTTTAGCTGTTGATGATTTATCCGTTTCATTTACAGGTGCTGTTTTATCACCTTGTATTGAACCGGCTTCTTCAGTAACGAATGTTATTTTAAATGCTACTGGTACAACTTCGGTTGCAGGTTCATTTACGGCATCTTCCGCGGATGGTTATCTGGTTCTTTTAGATTCAACCGGTACAGTACCGACAGTTATTGACGGAACAAATTACACTGTTGGTCAAACAGTAGGTTCAGCAGTAGTTATAAGTAACGGAACAAGTACTACATTCACAAAAACGGGATTGGTTTCTAATACTATTTATAAAGTTTATGTATATCCATATACTAATACAAGTTGTTCAGGTGGTCCGAACTTTAAAACGACAATTCCGGGAAATGATACAGCTAAAACACAGGTTGATGCATGTCCGGAACCGACAACTGCTCCAACTAATTTAGTTTTTACATCAGTTGGTAATAATAACATCAATGGCAAATTCAATAAAAGCGTTCCTGCAGCAGATGGTTACGTGGTAGTTTATAGTCTTAGTTCTAACATCGCATATCCTTTAGATAGTACGAACTATAATGTTGGCGACTCGATAAGATACTCAAGTTTCAAATCAAAAGTTGCTGATGTTTCTTCAAGTGCAAACGATACTACTTTTTCAATCACAGGTTTGACGCAAGGAACAAGGTATTATGTTGCTGTAATTCCTTATAACTTATGCGGCGCATTTAAAAATTACAGACGTTCTGCTTCAAACGGAGTGAATAGGGATGATACATTAACAGGAGGTACAGCGCCTCTTACAGAATGTACACAACCAGGTGGGGTTTCTAATTCTTCAATTGTAAAATTAGATTCAACAACAACAACTATTTCTATCAAATGGAAAAATGCAACATCGGATAGCGTTATGGTGCTTGCGGGACCTACAAGTTCTATCGGATTTGTAACATTGCATGACAGTACTTATTATGCTGTTGGGTCTACCATTCCGGGCAGCGGAGCTACTGTATATTACAGAGGTACTGACTCCACACTGGTATTAACAGGCTTAACAATCAATACAGTTTATAAAATTCTGATTGTACCATTTAACAACAAAGCTTGTACTTTTGGCCCTAACTATTCTTCAGGACTTGCATCCATAACTATCCGAACAGCTTCAACTGCTGCAGGTGAATGTACCAATCCAAGCGGCATTTCAAATGCTACAATTTTGAAATTGGATTCTACAGCTACTACTATTAGTGTAAAATGGAGAAATTCAACTTCTGATAGTGTAATGATATTAGCAGGACCTACAGCTACGATTGGATTTGTAGCATTACGTGACAGTGTTTATTATCCTGTTGGTTCTACCATTCCGGGCAGTGGTGCTCAAGTATATTACAGAGGAACGGATTCTTCTTTTGTATTAACAGGTTTAACTCCTAATACAGTTTACAAGATTTTGTTTGTTCCGTTTAATAATAAAGCCTGTACGTTTGGTCCGAACTATGCTTCAGGACTTGCAAATACAACGATAAGAACTGCTCTTGCAACAGGTGTTAAATACAATAATTCGGAATCAGAATTTTCAATATTCCCGAATCCTGCACACAATGGTTTGTTATTTGTTAAATTCAAAACTGCATTACATGATGATGCTGTTCTTGAAGTTGTAGATATTTTAGGAAGAAAAATAAGTTCTCAGAATCTTACACCTGGTGCTGAAGTGCAGACCATCAATGTAAGCCGTTTTGCAAAAGGTACTTATATCTTAAACGTAATTTATAAAGGCACTAACAACGTTAGTTCTTTTATAGTTGACTAATTAAAAAAAGAATAAAAGTCTCGTCTTTGTATTAAGTATTTACTAAACAAAGACGAGGCTTTTTTGTCTTTAATATGCACACGATGAGATGAGATATAAGCTGTTATGGTTTATATATTATGATAAAAATAATACACAGATGAAATTTAAAAATTATATTCTTTCTTTCTGTTTTCTTTTCTTCGGATTAAAAATGATGGCCGGTCCCGGCACATATTATAATGGCATAGATACCAATGAGACTTGTTCGATTTTTAAGACTACTTTGTTTAAGCTTATCTCTTCGAACACTACTGTTTTACTATACAGTCAGGTGGATAATTACTACGGTCAAACCGATTTAAAACCAGCTGAATCCGGTGGTGGTGATGTTATTGTGGACAGATATTGTTCTGAAAATCCAAACGGATTAGATTATTGTTCGTTCAGGTATCCTGCTAATTTTTGTTTAGCAACACCAAGTGATACTAATCCTTGTAATTGTTATAACAAAGAACACGTTTTTCCTAAATCATGGTGGGGAACTACTGTATATCCAATGTATTCTGATTTGCAATTTATTTGGCCGTCTGATAACAGAATCAATTTTTATAAAAGCAATTTTCCGATTGGGTATGAGAAGAACGCATATTATACATCAAAAAATGGTACTAGGGTAGGTTCATCAGACGCTGCAAAAAACTTCGGGTATAATTCGTCTAATATTTTTGAACCTATTGATACTTTCAAAGGAGATTTTGCCAGAGCCTATTTATATGTTGTTACAAGATACCAGGATTCTATTGTTAACTGGCCGGGCAGAAGTACTTCCAGTGAAGTGCTGGATGGAAATAAATATCCCGGTCTGAAATCATGGATATTACAATTATGTGTGAAGTGGAGCAAACAAGATCCGCCGAGTGCTTTTGAAAAACAGCGGAATGATGCTGTTTATGCGATTCAGGGAAACCGAAATCCATATGTCGATTATCCGGGTTGGGTAGAAAAAGTATTTGGTGCAAATGGTAACAGTGGAAGTTGTATATCAACGGGAATCAGAGAGAACAAAAATCTGACTAAATTCTCCATTTTTCCGAATCCTGTCAGTGATGGAAGTTTAAATGTAGAAGCAGATAAAATATTATCGGGCAATTCTTCTTTTCAGATTTTAGACGTTGTAGGAAAAAAATTAATGGAACAAAAGATATCAAATAACCGATTTAGTATTGATATCTCGGGTTTGGAAAAAGGAACATATCTTATTAATATCATTGATGATGAAAGTAATTCCATCCAGAAATTTTTCAAGGAATGATTTTTTATAAAACACATAAAAAAACTCCGTCCTGATTGTATGACGGAGTTTTTTATTTTACTGTTTCACTTCCTTCAATATCGTAATATAAGTAGGGAAGTGGTCACTGTAACCACCATTGTAGATATTAAAATCCCAGGTGCGTTTAGGATAACCTTTATATTTTCCGGTTTTCTGAATCATAAAATCTTTACTGAAAATATGTGCACCCTGATAAAAATATCCATCCTGATCATGATTTAACCAGCCATAAGAAATGGCTTCCTGATCAAATAAACTCCAGGTATCATTATAGCCTAAAGTACCGATACCTTTTTTGTAATAATCAACCCACGGATTAAATAAGCCACCGGGTTTACATTTCTCTTTTTTATCTACACAACCTAATACCTTCGTCATACTTTCATCCGTAGGATTATCGTTTAAATCACCCATGTCTATAATTTTGGTATTCGGATTAATTGCCATCAAAGAATCAATCATACGTTTGGAAACAGCTGCTGCTATTTTTCTTTTTGGAGCGGATGCTTCCTGGCTGCCTCTGCGTGACGGCCAGTGATTGACAAATACATGTATGGTGTCCGATTCGTTCAAGATACCTTTTACATATAAAACATCGCGGGTGGCTCTGTTATCTAATTTTACTCCTTTCAAATCTACTTTGTTACTCGAACTGTATAATACCCTGAAGTATTTTGGATTATAAACAAATCCGCAATCCACACCACGTAAATCGGGTCCGTCATAATGTACAATCTGATAATTTCTGGATTTTAGTTTCGGGGTATTTATCAGTGATTCCAATACAGTACGGTTTTCAATTTCAGCACAACCAAAAAATGCTAATCCATCAGGTGTTTCATCCGTACCAATTATGGATACCACATCTGACAAATGGCTGACTTTATCTAAAAATATTTTGCCGGAATAGTGATAGCTGCCATTAGGTGTAAAATCTTCATCATCTACATTTGGCTGATTAATAGTATCATAGAAGTTTTCTAAGTTATAAAAGCCGAAAGCTGCTATTTTATATTGTTTTTGTTGTGCAAACATCAGGCTTATTAAGAATAATGCTAATGAGAATAGGATTGACTTTTTCATGATACGAAAATAAGTATTAATTATGATTGTTTGATGTTGAAAATAAGAATTATAGCGACATCGTTTATTTGATATTTATCTTTACATTTGTGGTGGATATTAATCCCAACTTATCAAATTTAATACCAGTTTTTATGATTAAAAATTCTTTGGTTGTTTTAATGTTTTTTTTGATGCCTTTTATGGTAAAAGCAACTTCAAAAGTAAAAGAGGATACCACTCAGACAAACGGGATGATGGCAGATACTTCTACCAATCATTTAGATGAAACGATTCCAACTATTACATTAGACGATGTAGATGATGCAGGTGGCAGTCAGTACTCTGACCAAAACGTAGCTTCAGTATTAAATGCCGGCAGAGATCCTTTTTATTCGGCTGCCACATTTTCTTTTGGAATTGCACGGTTTAAAATCAGAGGATATAATAATGACGAGTTTGAAACATATATAAATGGTGCACCTACTGAATTTATAGATAATGGTTTTTCATCTTACAACATTTGGGCGGGTTTAAATGATGTAACCCGAAACAGAGAAAATGTATTAGGTATCAGAGCTTCTAGTTTTGGTTATGGTGCATTAGGCGGTGCTTATAATATAGATGTGAGAGCATCCAGACAAAGAAAGCAATTGCAAGTCTCTACATCTTTCTCTAATCGTTCATATGATAACAGAGTAATGATAACGTATGGCTCAGGCATCAGTAAAAAAGGCTGGTCGTATGCTATCTCTGCATCAGGCAGAATTTCAAAAGAAGGCTATATAAAAGGTACTTTTTTGAGAGGCGTTTCTTATTTCTTTTCGGTAGAAAAATTTATAAAAAACCATTCTATTTCGCTTTCTATTTTGGGTGCTCCTACTGAAACAGCAAAGACATCAGCTGCTACACAAGAAGCCTTTGATTTAGCCGGAAGTAATTATTATAATCCGAATTGGGGATATCAAAACGGCAAAGTAAGAAGTGCAAGAGTAGAAAACAGAAATCAGCCGATGTTTAATTTTACGCATGAATGGAAGATCAAAGACAATGATAATTTGATGACAACTGTTGGATATTCATTTGGCGAAAGAACGAACTCCGGTTTAGATTGGTATAATTCTGCAGATCCACGACCTGATTATTACAAATATTTACCAAGCTATTATGCAGATAAAGATTTGGCACAGGTAGCATTGGCACAACAATTTATCAAAGAAAATCCCAACCTTTTACAAATTAACTGGGATAACTTATATGCTGCCAATAAGAATGAAGATACTGCCCGGTATATTTTGAAAGATGATGTTGAAAAATTACAACGTGTCAATTTTCAGTCGGTATATAATAAATCTATTAAACGTTCAACTATTACAATAGGTCTTACCTACCAATATTTAAAAAGAAATGTTTTTGACAGAGTACGTGATTTATTAGGAGCAGCTTATTGGTTAGATATTGACCAATATGCACAAAGAGATAATCAGCAAGATCAGGCAGCTTATCAAAACGATGTAAACAACCCAAACAGACATGTATTGCAAGGGCAAAAATATAAGTATGATGTTGACATTAATACACATAAGACATCAGTTTGGGCGCAATTAGTACAAAGATTTAATCACTTGGATTTTTTCGTAGCAGGGCAGTTTACTAATGCTGTTTATTGGAGAGTAGGGCATAATAAAAATGGATTATTCCCCAATAATTCTTTCGGAAAATCTACTCCGCTGACATTTTATAATTATTCTGTAAAAGCAGGGTTAACATATAAGATAAACGGAAAAAATTATTTGTATGCCAATACACAAATAGAAACCAAAGCACCTTATTTTGATAATATTTATGTTTCTTACAGAACAAGGGATTTCCATATAGATAATCCTAAAAACGAACAAATATATTCTGCTGAGGCCGGTTATATATTGAATAGCCCGAGAATAAAACTGAGAGCAAGCGGCTATTTTACAAAATTCAATAATGGCAGTGATATGCGCATATTTTATGACGATTTTGCAAAATCCTTCAGCAATATCTCTTTAACTAATATCGATAAAATTCATTACGGAGGAGAATTCGGAGCAGAAGTTCCTGTTTATAAAGGAATAAGTGCCTCCTTAGTGGTAGCAGTTGGAAATTACTATTATTCCGACAGAATGAAATCCACTACTTATGTAGATAACTCTAATGAAATTTATGACCCTAACACTACGGTCTATTCTAAAGGATTTAAAATAGGAGGCGCACCACAACAAGCATATACTTTGGGTATCAATTACCGCTCACCTAAATTTTGGTATGTAGGTGCTAACGTAAATTTCTTTGATGGTTTTTACACCGATTTCAGCCCTGTACGAAGAACAGAAAAAGCAACTGATTTAGTGACTTTTCACTCTGACAGCTGGTACAGTATTGTTGATCAGGAACGCTATAATAAAAATGGTCAATGGACGTTGGATTTATCCGGAGGATATAATTGGAGACTAAAATCTACCTTCAGAAAAATGAGCGGTAAAAATGCGGGCAAATATTATATATACCTCAACGCAGGCATTAGTAATATAACAAACAATAAGAAATTCATCACTAATGGCTATGAGCAATTACGTTTTGATTTCAAAGATAAAGATCCAAAAACATTTGCAAATAAATACAGCTATGCTTATGGAATTACCTATTTTATAAACCTTGGCTTCAGAATGTAATCAACAAAAAAAGAATAGAAAAAATAAAATTAATATCAATGAAAAAACAATTTAAACATCTATTAGTAGCTATCTTAACTGTTAGTAGTTTATTAGCAACTAACGCTTGTAAAAAAGATCATTTTGACGAGCCGCCCGGAAATACGACGGATCCTAATCTGCCTGTGAATATTACGATTGCAGACTTGGTGGCACTACATGTTGCCGGTGGTGGCGATGGCACTTTTCAGAAAATTACCGATGATAAAACCATCGTTGCAACAGTAATTGCAGATGATAGATCCGGTAATTTTTATAAATCAATTGTAATTGATGATGGTACGGCCGGTATTACATTAGCTTTAGATAAATCAAGTTTGTATAATGATTATCCGATAGGAAGAAAGATTTATGTAAAACTAAATGGTCTAACTATTGGCGATAATGGTGGATTACCTGAAATTGGCGGAGGTGTTGATACTATCACTGATCCTTTGCAGCCTGCTCTGGCGTCTATTTCAAGCATTTTAATAACAAAGTATGTCGTGAAAGGACCCACAGGACAAACTATACCCATTCAACATGTATCCGTTAATGCTATTAAAAGTTTAAACACTACTTACCTGAACAGATTAATACAATTAGACTCTGTAGAGTTTAGACCATCTGATGCAGGAAAAACATGGGGTGGTATTATTGGCGGATCAAGCGGTGGCTATATAAACAGAACATTAGAACAATGTCCTAACACAGCTTTAAATAAAATTATAGTTTCAACAGGCGCATATGCTACTTTTTCTCAGCATCTGACACCAACAGGTAACGGGACATTATTTGCTATCTATTCTGTATACAGTGGTGCACCACAATTAGTAATGAGAGATGAAACAGATGCACAATTAAATGATACTACAAGATGTAACGGAACTGTCATTATACCACCAACACTGGATACTTCCGGAACCTATATAACTATAGCAGATTTAAAAGCATTATATACAGGTACACCGGGTGCAGCCATTACTTCTGATGTAAAAATCAGAGGTTCTGTAATTTCAGATTTGGTCAATAAAAATGAACAGGACAAAAATGCGATTATACAAGATGCTACAGCAGGAATTATTGTTCGTTTTGAAGCAGCACATACTTTCACAGTAGGTAAAGAGGTTGTCGTTAAGTTTTCAATGGCATCATTGGATAGTGTGATAAAATTCGGGGGAGTCTTTCAGGCAGGTGGTAAAACACCACTTACACATGCTATTGCAGTAGGCACAAAACCTGTCACACCGCAAGTCGTTACTGTTTCACAATTAACTTCCAATATTTATAATTATGAATCAACCTTGGTAAAAGTACTGAATTTTCATTTTTCAGAACGTTCTTCCGGAAGCGGCACCTCGGGAACTTATAGTTATTCCAAATTAGATGTAAATGATGGTTCTACTATTCAATTGTATACCACCAGTTCTGCATTGTTTAAAACAACTACTTACCCTACAGGTTCACCGCTAACCAGTATAGTTGCTATTGCGCTTCCTTATACTTCAAGTTCAGGATTTAACGGAAAGGAATTAAAAATCAGAAATACTGCAGATGTAACACCATAGTTATTTACCATATACATTGAAATAAAAAGCCACACTTGATAAAATCAGTGTGGCTTTTTTTAGTGGAGCTGGCGAGATTTGAACTCGCGTCCGGACAAAACGATAATAAGCTTTCTCCATGCGTAGTATTAACTTGGTTTTCGAACCATAGCAGGCGTTATTACAAACCGACCATGATCTTAGTTTCTGAGTTTCATATTGCAAGCGAAACAATTACAACACTATTCCAATTCGGTTATGCACTGTCGGATAGTATTGGAAAAACTATTCCGGAGTACAAAGGCCGAGCTTAATAACCTGTATTAAGCAGCCATTGCGAAAGTATTCTCGCCATATAAAAAAGTTGTGTGCGTTAGATTTAACGAGCCAAATTGCACAATGCTCGGCATGCTTACTTATCAACTATCCTGCCGTCAATTCCTGTCAACCCCGTTTTATAATTTATGAGTTTGAGAATTGTAGAATGAGATAATTTGTAAAATTAAAGAACTCGTTTTATTAAACAAAGATTATCGTTTAATAGTTCGCAAAGATACATGAATAGTTTACAGTTGACAAATAATTAATGGGCAAATACATATACGGATTTGCAGGATATCCATGTCATTTATTATTATATGCTTTCAATCCTTCTTCCAAACATTTAATCGCTTTATTCAAATCAATAGAATTTAAAACATAAGCGATACGTACTTCATTTTTTCCTTTCCCTTCCGTTGCGTAAAAACCACTTGCCGGAGCCATCATCACCGTTTCATTGTTATAATTGAAATCACTCAGCATCCACTGACAAAAAACATCTGTGTCCTTAACTGGTAATTGAACAATACAATAAAATGCTCCGCCCGGTGTATGACATTTCACACCATCAATCTTATTCAATCCTTCTACTAATGTATCACGCCGTTTTCTGTACTCAGTATTTACTTTTGTGAAATAAGTTGATTCAACATCGAACATGGCAATAGCACCTAATTGTTCTACTGTCGGCGGACTTAAACGCTGCTGTGCAAATTTTAATGCTGTTTGTAATACTTCTTTATTCTTTGTTGCAATCATTCCTATTCTTGCACCGCATGCACTGAAACGCTTTGAAATGGAATCAATCAATACGGCATGTTGTTCTAATTCGGGAAAACTTAAGACAGACGTATAATGCGGATTGTCGCCGTAAATAAAATCACGGTATACTTCATCACTGATTAAAAATAAATCATGTTTTAAAACAATTTCTTTCAAGCGGTTTAATTCATCATCACTATACGCATAACCTGTCGGATTATTCGGATTACAAATTAAAATTGCTTTTGTTTTTTCATTAATTACTTTTTCAAATTCATCAATAGAAGGTAACGCAAAACTATTTTCAAATGTGGTAGGAATCGGGCGAACTGTTACATTTCCGCTTTTTGAAAACCCTATGTAATTTGCATATAAGGGTTCAGGAATAATGATTTCATCACCTGCATCTAAAACAGAAAACAGCGTAAATAACAATGCTTCAGAACCCCCTGTAGTAACCAGTACATCTTCAGGCAATAAATTTTTCAAACCATATCTTGTCTGGAAAAATTGTGCATATTTATTTCGTACTTCCTCAAATCCGTTTGATGGAGAATACTCCAGCACTTTTCTGTCAATCTTTTTTATGGCATCCCAGAACTGATGAGGTGTTTCAACATCCGGCTGCCCGATATTCAGATGGTAAATATGAATGCCGTCTTTTTTAGCCTGTTCAGCATAAGGTGCTAATTTGCGTATCGGCGAAGCAGGCATGGCATTGCCTTTGTTGGAGATTTTTGGCATAATGTATCAGACAAAAATAAAAAACTCCGGGCGTATTTGCACGGAGTTTTTTTATTACATTTTATTATTAGTTATTAAGCTTATCGAAGTCGTCGAAGTTAGATTGAGTTTGTCAAAGTCTGTCGAAGTCAGATTGAGCCTGTCGAAGTCAGATTGAGCTTGTCGAAATCACTCGCCTTTACCTAACATATTTCCTTCTGCATCATCAACACCTTGTTTTTGTTCAATCGCATTTCCTGAAATATACAAGATAACATTTTCACCATCTTTGGTGGTGACAGTAATAGATTTTCTAAATGCTCCTTCGCGTGCCATGTTATACTGTGCTTTGATATTACCTTTTTTTCCGGGCATGATTGGTTCTTTTGTCCAGGTAGGTGTAGTGCAGCCGCATGATGCTTTTACATTTTCAAGAATGACGGGCTCTGTGCCATTATTCATAAATTCAAAGTCATAACTAAGCGGTTTTCCTTGCGCCTGGTTGCCAAAGTCATGTTCCACTGTAGCAAATTTCATTTTAGATACAGTTGCAGGAGGTTCCGCTTTAGAAATGTTTGTAATCAGAATAAGAGAGAGTGTAAGTAATGATAATAAGTGCTTCATATATAATTTTTTTATTTGTTTTTAATGCTGTATATGGAATCAGATAATATTCTTTCTAAACAAAGGTGCAATGGATATTTCAATTTTGTGTTGCAAATCTCACAAAAAATATACCAAAATGTCGGTATCAGCCTTTATTTTAACGTCAGATTAACAACTTTTTGAAAATGTGCATAAGGAGTAATTTTTTCACAATTTTAATGTAAATTTCGTGTAATTTAGTTGTGAAATTTTATCTATGACACTAATGTCTTCTAATTCATTGATTACTAAAGGTGTAAATCAACAAGTCTCTTTTGATGAATTTAAGATTGAGGTCTTAAACGATTATCAATTAGCTTGTATCAGCCGTGAAGCCAGTCTGGCAGGCCGAAAAGAAGTCTTGACGGGAAAAGCCAAATTTGGCATTTTCGGAGATGGTAAGGAATTACCACAGATTGCTTTAGCAAAAGTTTTTGAGAATGGGGATTTTCGTGCCGGCTACTATCGCGACCAGACATTTGCGCTGGCAGCAGGAATTGTTACGGTGGAGCAATTATTCGGACAATTATATGCAAACCCATCTTTAGAAGAAGATCCCCATTCAGGCGGCAGACAAATGAATAACCATTTTGCGACCAGAAATATTCATTCCGATGGCAGCTGGAAAGAATTAAAAAATCAGAAAAATTCAGCAGCGGACAATTCACCAACCGCATCACAAATGATTCGTGCGTTAGGGTTGGCGATGGCATCCAAGAAATACAGAGAATTAGCGGAACAGATAGGAGAGAATGGTTTTAGTAATAATGGAAATGAAATTTGTTTTGCAACCATCGGTGATGCATCTACTTCAGAAGGATTATTTTGGGAAGTAGTAAATGCAGGAGGCGTTTTGCAAGTGCCTTTGATTATTTCTGTTTGGGATGATGGTTATGGAATTTCTGTTCCCAAAGAAGTTCAAACTACGAAAGGAAGCATTTCACAGGTTTTAAAAGGATTTCAGCGTACCGGAAATAGCAATGGTTATGATATTTATGTGGTGAAAGGATGGAACTATCCGCAGTTGGTGGCAACTTACAAAATAGCTGCCGACAAAACACGCAGAACACATATCCCTGCAATTGTACATGTGGAAGAGCTGACACAACCACAAGGACATTCTACATCAGGTTCTCATGAACGTTATAAATCTGCAGAAAGATTACAATGGGAAAAAGGACATGATTGTAATACTCAATTCAAAAAATGGATTCTTCAGAATAAAATGGCATCAGAAGAAGAATTAATAACAATTGAAAATGATGCAAGGAAATTTGTTGCGGACCAGAAAAAGATTTCATGGAATAAATTTCACGGACCTATTTTAGAAGAATTGAATGAAGCAAATGCAATCATTCAGAAAATTGGTGAAACATCTGCATACAAAGAACAATTAGAAGAAATTGAAAAAGAATTAAAACATTCAATTGATCCGATGCGAAAAGATATTTTCAAATCAGTTTCAGATGTTTTGATATTAGTGAGGAATGAACAAAATAATGCGATTGAAGATTTAAAGAAATGGCGTTCTATACAAACGCAGATTAATGATGAACGTTATTCTTCTTATCAGTATACAAATTCATTGTATTCTCCCACACGTTTACCAATCGTACAGGCACAATACGAAGAACGCGCATCCGTTGTCAGCGGATATCAAGTGTTGAATGCATGCTTCGACGCAAATTTTTCACGCGATGCAAAGATTGTTGCATTTGGTGAAGACGTTGGGAAAATTGGTGACGTAAATCAGGCATTTGCAGGCTTACAAGCGAAGTTTGGGAAAGAAAGAATTTACGACACCGGTATTCGCGAAGCGAGTATTATGGGCGAAGGAATTGGGTTGGCGATGCGCGGCATGCGACCCATTGCGGAGATTCAATATTTAGATTATTTATTGTATGGTTTACAGCCTTTATCAGATGATCTGGCATGTTTATCTTACAGGACAAAAGGCGGACAAAAAGCGCCTTTGATTGTGCGTACGCGTGGACATAGATTGGAAGGAATCTGGCATACAGGTTCGCCGATACAAATGATTTTAGGCGCGTTGCGCGGGATGCATATTTGTGTGCCGAGAAACATGACACAGGCTGCAGGTTTTTATAATTTATTATTAAGAGGAGATGAGCCTGCTTTGGTAATCGAATGTCTGAACGGCTATCGTTTAAAAGAGAAAATGCCTTTGAACGCAGGTGATTTTACAGTGCCTTTAGGTGTTCCTGAAATATTGCAACAAGGCAACGATGTTACTTTAGTTACTTATGGTTCTTGTGTGCGTGTAGCGCAGGAAGCGATAACAAGTTTGACTAAAGTTGGTATTTCTGTGGAGTTGATTGATGTACAAACCTTATTGCCTTTTGATACGTATGGCGTGATTGGAAATTCCATTCGTAAAACAAATCGTGTTGTATTCTTAGATGAAGATTTTCCCGGCGGCGGTACAGCATATATGCTGCAGCAGGTTTTGGAAAAACAAGATATATTCAGATACTTAGACAGTGAGCCTGTTACACTGGCGGCTAAAGAACACAGAGGTGCATTTGGAAGTGATGGCGATTATTTCTGCAAACCAAGTGCGGAAGATATTTTCAATACCATCAATAAAATGATGTACGAAGTAAATCCGAGAAAGTTTCCATTGATGTGGTAGACATTTAACATTTAAAGTGTTTATGAAGTTATGACATTTGAAAATCGTCAGTTTAATTAACCACAAAAGCAAATAGCGATTTATACCCGAATGCTTACCTCCCGCCACAATTTTATATACACACTGTTGTAGGCAGTTTTAATCGTCATTAAGCTTAGAGTAAAACTGCTTTGTCCAAGCATTAATTTCTAAGTGTAATTCTAATAATTTTTTTTCTGGTCTATTTTTAAATTCTGAATTTGTTAGTTTGGAAAAACTTGTAATTATAGTTTCTATCGTCCTGCCGCTGATATTAATTTTATAATCATGATAAGGTACATCTAATATATGAATTTTAGTTTGAGGATATGATTGCTTTATTATTTCAATTTTTTCATTTGCCAATTCATTTACCAATTTAGATACTTTTGAAGGTAAACAATTGTCAATTCTTGACTCATATTTTCTATACTCTTTCTTTAGAGATAATTTGTTGAATTCATAATAAAGCTTATAACTATGATCCTCAAAAATGAATAAAGTTATACCCAATAATCTTTCGGTTAGCCCATCTGAATAATGATATTTAAGTAAGAAATTATTTTCCCTACTTAAATTTATTATTTCAATAGATTGTTTTGAAAATAGTTCAGATAAATTTATCATACTTTTATAATTTCCTACAACTTGTATATATGTGTAATAAAGTTACACATATACAACCAATAGCTGGTTGGCTTTGTGCCATAATCTTGATTATATCTCACTAAATAACTTTCAGCAATAATTACACAATAATTCTCCAACTATTTTATTATTTTAGTTGATATTAAAGGATTATTTTACCAATGGTTTGGGGCTTTGCGAAAGGGGAATCGAAATTCAAATATTCAATTTAGACCAAATGTACAATAGTATTTCAATGTTCAATTTAGCACAAATGCCCTACTTTTGCAAAATCCTTGTTAGCTTATGTGCTTTGTCTCTGCTGATATTGTCCATTTATAAATTTGTGAAAATAAAATACACGTAAATTAAACTCATTATAGTAAACAATGCCATTAAAGCTATGAGTGGAGCAGGTTTCCATCGTTTGCTTGTGTATTGCACTGCGTTTAAAATTATAACTAAAAGAAATGAAGCAATTCTTACTATTGAAATTTCTTTCAATATTTCAAGGTTAGTAATGTTTCGACCAATTACAATTAATAATAGAGCAGAGGTTATAAACATTGAAGCTAATAGTCTTCTAGTTTGAGAAAATGGTAGTAAGTCGGGTTCATTAACTGGTTTTGAAAGGCCTGGCTGAGGGCTTGGCGATATGAGTACTATGATTCCAATTATCAAAAAGGCATATCCGTCAAATTGAATGTATGAATTAAAAAGATTATCCATTCTACATTTGCTTAAGGTGTTTGCAATTTATTTGCAGAGAGAAATTAGTTTTTGTCGTAGGCGAAATATCAAGCATTTGTTTGTAAGGAATATTGTCACTACAACTTAGTCTTGCAATTTGTGTTGAATTAGTTTTTTCCGCTTCTGTTTTGAGAAAGGTTAATATCATTTTGTCTTGTCTTTCTAAATGGTCTGGTTGTAACCAGTAGCCACCAAATTGGCTTACTGTAATTCCGCCACCGCTTCCAGCACCTGCAATGCCTGATGGAAAGTTTTGAAAATAGGTATTGTCATCCCACACATTTCTTGAAATAAAAGTGAGAAAATCATTTTCTAGAACTTGATACAAATCAATTGTCTTTATTCCCGCACTTTTAAAACTATTCGCAAAAGGTGTCCAACGCTTAATAAACTCATTGGGTTCTATATTCGTCTTAAACCCTACATACTGGACTATATAATTTGATTTTTTATTCATAATATTATTTGTTCAATTCTTGTCTAAAATTGTGTCTTGTAGCATTACGCCAAACTTAGTATATGCGCAATAAAGTTACTCATATACAACCAATAGTTGGTTGGCTTTGTGACATAATCTTGATTATATCTCACTAAATAACTTTCACCATTAATTACACAATAATTCTCCAACTATTTTGTTATTTTAGTTGGTATTGAAAGACTATTACAAAATATTAGAACTACCATTCGGGGCGCCTTCATCAGATATTAAATCTGCATACAGAAGACTGGCGTTTAAATATCATCCGGATAAAAATTTTGACAATAAAATAGCGGAAGAAAAGTTTAAAGAAGTAGCAGAAGCATACACTATCCTTTCTGATGATTACAAACGGATGGTTTATCATTTAGACTACAATGATTTTTTAAACAACCGATACGTAAACAGAGTTCAGGATTTTTCACGTACTCAGCCGCGTTATTATAATCCAACTGATATTCCAAAGCAACCGCGAGGACCTGCATCCAGTTATGAAGATAATTTTGACGGCGTAAGAATTGCTGTTTTAGGAATTATGATTATTGTGCTTAGTTATCTTTTAATCAGGACCTATTATGAAATAAAAGAAAGAGAACGTAAGAAGAAAGAACAAACTGAAAAGTTCTTCTCTATTCCTGAAAAAAAAAGAACAGATACTATGACTGAAAATGATTTTTATATGATGATTTCTCAGGATTTTATGCAGACAGGAGATTCTACTTTAATGAAAAACAATTTAGATTCTTTGAAACATGTTTTGGATTCACTGCAGCACGCACAAAAAAATTAAGCAAGTTTGTTCAGATATAAACGTATGGTATTTTCCAGGCCAAGATAAAGTGCATCACAAATTAATGCATGACCAATAGAAACTTCATCCAGTTGCGGTAAATTATCTTTCAGGTATTTTAGATTCTCTAAATTCAAATCATGGCCAGCATTAATTCCCAACCCTAATTGTTGTGCAATAATACAAGTGTCTTTTATTTCTTTTATTGCTGCTTCCGGGTTTACAGAAAAGTTCTTTGCATAAGGTCCTGTATAATATTCAATCCTGTCAGCCCCCGCGTTTGCAGCACCTTCTATGAAATTTATAACAGGATCAATGAAAAGAGAAACACGGATATCATTTCTTTTTAATTCAGTAATTATATCTTTCAAAAAATCTTTTTGTTCAATCGTATTCCATCCATGGTCAGAAGTAATCTGATTCGGATCGTCAGGAACTAATGTACACTGATGCGGTTTTACTTTTATAACAGCATCTAAAAAATGTCTGTCAGGAAATCCTTCGATATTAAATTCTGTTGTGCAGCATTCTTTCAGTAATGATAAATCAGAAAATTTACAATGTCGTTCATCCGGGCGCGGATGTACAGTGATTCCTTGCGCTCCGAAACGTTCACAATCTTTGGCTACCTGCACCAAATCAGGATAATTGCTGCCACGAGAATTTCTAATCAGCGCAATTTTATTCAGGTTTACAGAAAGACGTGTCATAATAACTCAATAATATTTTTTTTAAACCACATAGAGACATAGTCCTGTCAGTAAGATGCCTATGCTGTGTTTTTTATAAGTTTTAGTTTTACATAGTATTCATCTTTGATGAATAACTCTGTTTCCTATATCTTTCTTGTTATTCGTATAAAAAACTATGTACCTATGTGGTTAAATTTTTAAACCAAATTTTCTTTCTCAAAAATCTCGATAATTTTATCAATTGTTTCTTCAACAGATAAAAATGAACGACCGCCTGAAGCATTGCGGTGACCGCCACCTTCAAAGTTTTCACGGCAGATTTTTTCTACAGAATATTCTCCTTTGCTTCTGAAAGAAAGCTTTATGATTTTCGGTTCCTGTTTTATCAGCACAGCAACTTTTACATTTTTTATCGTCAACGGATAATTTACCAAACCTTCCGTATCACCGGTCTGTAAATTAAAGCGGTACGCATCCTTTTTGTCCACTATAATAATTCCCAGACCGATATCTTCACGGATTATCATATTGCGGAATAATGCATTGCCTAAGAAGCGCAATTTTTCTTCCCGCCCATTCTGATTCAGCTGTTCCTGTATATTAATAATATTCAATCCGCAGTCTAACAAACGCGCAGTGATCTGTAGTGCCTTCTGATTCGTGGCACCATTCGAAAAACTTGCAGTGTCTGTAAGAATTCCTGTGTAGATACATTCTGATACATCTTTAGTCGGAATATAATCTTTATCATACATTTCAAAAAGACGGTAAATCAATTCGCAGGTAGAGCAAGCTTTTATATCATGCAAGATAAATTCAGCATCTATTTTTGGAAACAGATGATGGTCAATCAATACAAGTTTTGCGCTTGTATTTTTTCTGATATGTTCATCCACAGGTTCGATTCTGCCTAAATCATTAAAATCGAGACAGCATATCAATTCAGCGGATTCTATTGCAATCTGACTCAGGCTTGGATTTTCTAAATAATTCCATACTTCATCACAGCCCGGTAAATAGCCAAAATAAGCAGGAAATTCAGTAGGTGAAATTACACGGACATTGTGACCAAGCGGCTGCAGGAAATTATACAAGGCCAATGAGGAACCCATTGCATCTCCATCCGGCTTTTGGTGCGTGGTGATGACAATATTTCTCGGTGTTTTTAGAAATTCCTGTAACGCTGCTAAATTTTCCATGTTGCCCAAAGATAGTCATTGAGTCCGAAAGTGAAAACGAATGTGTAATTGTAAATATCATCAAACTGTATTAATTAATGGTAAATAATTGATTCTGTGAACTGTGAACTGTAAACTGTGAACTATCTTTGCCCAAAATTAAATAAATGTCAACGAACAGAACTTTTACTATGATTAAGCCGGATGCGGTGGAAGCAAATGACATAGGCTCTATTTTGGCTATGATAACAGAAGCAGGCTTTAAGATAGTAGGCTTAAAATATACTAAACTTTCAGAGGCACAAGCAGGTTTATTCTATGAAGTACATAACGCACGTCCGTTTTATGGCGAATTAGTAGAATTTATGAGCAGAGGACCTATCGTTGCTGCTATATTGGAAAAAGATAATGCCGTAGAAGATTTCCGTAAATTAATCGGGGCAACCAACCCGGCGCAAGCTGAAGAAGGAACTATCCGTAAGCGATTTGCTAAATCTATTGGCGAAAATGCGGTACATGGCTCTGATTCTGATGAAAATGCTGATATTGAAGGTAACTTCTTCTTCAGTAAGTTAGAAAGATTCTAACAGCGTTGTAATCGTGCTGACTGTGTCGATTTATTTCACCCAGATTTAAGTTTGAAATACAAATTCCTAATTTTGTACAAGAAAAAACGTATGAAGAAAACTTCACACGTTCGTAAAATGTTTTTTAAAAACTGTTAACCTACTTCAGGATGACAAACAGGCATTATAATTATGTTCTGTGGCAAACTTATCTTATATCACTTTGTAGTTTTTATAAGGTTTATTGTCTTTTGTTGTCTGTGAATGGAATTGTTTCTTATATTCTTTTAGAGCATAAGTTCCATTTCCACAACCGTAGCCACTTTGGCAAGAGTTTAGTAATACCATTATTGCCGCGAAACACAGCGCAATAAAGGGTTTTGTAGTATTTGTTTTCATAATAGCTTTAATTTTATGTAGCAAATTTCTACCATATTTGGTAATGTAGCATTACAAAATTCAAACAAATAAATTACATAATTTGAAGCCATTATTTTTTTGTACTAAAGGTTTTTTTGAATCATAAATCAATACTGATTATATTAAAAAGATATCATTAGAAAAGGTTCTCTATTGAGAACCTTTTCTAATTTTTAAAACAATAGTTACATTGCTTTTTTCTGCTTTATCTCCACAAGAATAATTTTTACATTAGTAGTTCCTGTGTTTTTTGTTGTGTGTTGGATTTCAGGAGGCGTTTGCATATAAGCACCCGTTTTAAGATTCAGAGTATCTACAGGGCCGGCGGTAT
>JAYVPA010000046.1:0-8998 GCA_043757615.1 Sphingobacteriales bacterium
TTTTGTGGTTGTCTTTTATCCTGTTTTTTAGCTTTGATAACAGTGCTGATATGCACCACAGCCGGCGTGCTTATTTTCGCTGCTTCCACAAACGCATCATTCGTCAAGGAGCTGTTGTAACTTGCCAGTTTAAACGGTGAATCATTGTTTTCGCGAATAACAGTTGCCTGTTGTTTATTAAAATGATGTGTTATAGCCAGCGCAGATAATGCACTGATAATTCCAATAAGGAAATAAGAGAGTAATTTTTTCATTTGCCAATATTTTTTTATTAGTATGCAAATTACACAGCTTGTTACAAAAGAGCCTCACAAAATTTCTTAAATCATGGTTAAAAAAAGTTAACTATATATTCGTTTATAATATTGATGGAATATGCTATTTTTGAAGTATGCAATTGGACTTTTTTAAATACCAGGGAACAGGCAATGACTTTGTGTTGATTGACAATAGAAATTTATCTTTTCCTAAAGAAAATAATGCACTGGTAAAACATATCTGCGACAGACGTTTTGGTATTGGTGCAGATGGATTGATGCTGCTGGAAGAATCGGCAGGTGTGGATTTTAAAATGGTTTATTATAATGCTGATGGCAATGAAAGCAGCATGTGCGGAAATGGCGGCAGATGCATAAGCGCATTTGCAAAATATTTAGGAATGGTAAATTCCAAAGGAAAATTTTTAGCGATTGACGGCGACCATGATTTTGTAATTGATGATGTAAATACGCACTGCGTGCGTCTCAAAATGATAGATGTTACTTCTATGGAAATAAAAAACGGCGATTACATTTTGCATACAGGTTCGCCGCATTATGTAAGTTTCAGAAATGAAATTGATAAGATTGATATTGTTCCTGAAGCACAAAAAATAAGATACAACGATGTGTATGCAAAAGAAGGAATCAATATAAATTTTGTCGAAGAAAAAAATAACCTGCCTGCCAGCAGACATGGTAAAATTTTCATGCGTACTTATGAACGAGGTGTAGAAGGTGAAACACTTTCCTGTGGCACAGGAACTGTGGCAGTAGCATTGTGTTATGCAGAACGGAATAATCTTACATCCGGGAAAGTGGATATATCAACACCCGGCGGAAACTTAGCAGTTTCATTTGTAAAAGAGAAAGGTATCTTTACGAATGTATGGCTAGAAGGACCGGCAAAATTAGTATTTGAAGGAACGATTGAGTTATAGACTTCACCCCAAGTCAAACGTAGTTTGACTTTCCCCCTCTCCGTACGGAGAGGGGTGCTCTCGTCGAAGACGAGAGTGGGGTGAGGTAAAAGAAGAAATAAAAGAATTATTAAGCATGTTCGATAAACTATTTTTTGATTCTTCTGAAAACATTGTAACTAATGCAAAAGAATTAAGACAAAGGCAAACAACAGCAGAAAAAATATTGTGGTCTTACCTGAGGAATAGAAAACTAAACGGTAATAAATTCAGGAGGCAACATTATATAAAAACATACATTGTAGATTTTTATTGCGCAGAAAAGATGTTATCTGTTGAATTAGATGGTGGAATTCATAGCACTAAAGAGCAGAAAGAATATGATAAGAGTAGAACAAGTACGTTAATTGAATTAGGTATTACAGAATTAAGATTTAAGAATGAAGAAATAGAACAAGATGTATTTAGTGTTTTGAATAAAATAAAAACAGAATTGAATAAAATTTAATAGACCTCACTCGTCGAGCTTTGCACGACAGTTGGAGAAGGGAAGAACAAAAAAGTTGGTCAGGGGCGAGGTAAAAAGTAAAACATGATAAAAATTTACAAAAAAAAAGGAGACGAGCTTACCCTTATCCAACAACCTGAAAAAGACTGCTGGATAAATATTGCACCGCCATTCAACATGGAACAACTTGAACAATTATCAAAACAATTGTCTGTTCCCTTTTCATATATTGTAGATTGCATTGACCAGTATGAACGCTCACGCTACGAAAAACAAGATAACTCCAAACTCATTGTCATCAACACACCAATTCTGAACGAAGGTTTTGATTTGGAAGATGAAGCAACATACATCACCATTCCGGTAGGACTAATTCTGATTCCTGATATGATGGTGACGGTTTGTTCTGTCAATAATCCGATGATAGAATGGTTTGAGAAAAATGTATTGAAAAATATTAAACTGCACGACAGAAGTTTATTCGTCATCAAGATATTTGAACGCAACGTTTTTTATTTTTTACATTACCTGCGCGAGATCAATAAACGCATTTCACAGATTGAAAAAGAACTGAACTACTCGAGCAGAAACCAGGAACTGAATAAACTGCTGCATTTACAAAAAGCGTTAATCTATTTTGTAAATGATATCCGCGCAAATGAAATGGTGCTAATGAAAATTCAACGAACTGATTTTTTAGACCTCGCAGAAGATAATGATGCTAAAGAATTACTGCAGGATATCATTATCGATAACTCGCAGGCATTGGAAATGGCAAATGTATATTCTAACATTTTAGGAAATATGATGGGTGCCTTTGCATCCATTATTTCCAACAATTTAGGGCATGTCGTAAATCGACTGACAGCAGTAACCATTGCGCTCATGGTGCCAACGCTGGTAGCCGGCATCTATGGCATGAACGTCGATTTGCCGTTTCAGCATCACCCGCACGCATTCACTATTGTAATCATTGCCAGCATACTTGTGACGATAGTATTTGTAGTTTATTTCAAGAAAAAAAGATGGCTGTAAAAATTAAACACATAGACACATAGAAAAGTAAAGCAAATCGATATGTTTAAGTCTTACAGGATACCAAGAGTGAAACATAGAATATTTATCTTAGATAAATACCTTTGTGTTACTGTGGCAAACGAAAAGGTTTAGAAATTCCAAAATTCTTTTTTTTTAAATAAATCTATGTTTCTACGTGGTTAAAAAATAATAGAGTATAAAAATAAATTGATAAATAAAATGAACAAAGAACTATCTACCATCCGCACCATACTCATCTTTTTTGCTGCAGCAGCAACCTTATATTTATTGTATCTCTTACAGGATTTATTGATACCATTGATGCTCGCGATGTTCGTGGCATTATTGTTACATCCGGTATTGGTATGGTTCGAAAAAAAGAAATTACCCTTATGGTTAAGTGTAAGCATTATCTGGCTTTTCTTGTTTTCACTTTTCTTTGTTATAGGCACCGTGATTTATAAAACAGGCTCACAGATTTTTGGAGAAAAAGAATACATCATCTCGCATGTAAAATTAAAACTTACAGGTTTACTGGAATTATACAATCGTTTTACCGGCAAAGAACTGGATTTGGAGGCTACGGTAAATAATATTACGTCCAGTATTTCTTCAGAATTTATCATGCATAATTCAGGTTCTATTTTTGGTGCATTAGGTTCTTTGTTTGAAGAATTTTTGTTAACTGCCATCTATCTTGTTATCCTTCTTTCGGGAATCATGAAATATGAAACCTACCTGAATTACTTAGGCGGAGAAGGTAAAAGCAAAAAATACATAAAGGCATTTGAAGACGTAAAAAA
Source organism: Sphingobacteriales bacterium (assembly GCA_043757615.1). Taxonomy (GTDB): domain Bacteria; phylum Bacteroidota; class Bacteroidia; order Chitinophagales; family JADIYW01; genus JADJSS01. Next base: position 3,527 of record JAYVPA010000046.1, read on the forward strand.
TTCTATCGTTTCCTATATGAAAGTAAAATTTATCATGAGCGCATTGTATGGAATCGGGGTTTTTATAATCTGCCTTGTGTTTGGTTTGCAGTTTGCATTTTTCTGGGGCTTCATCGGTTTTGTGCTGAATTTCCTTCCGGTCTTCGGCGCTATCATCGGACTAATACCGGTGTTTGTGATGGGTCTGATACAATTTGATTCCGTTTACACTGCCATTGCACTCAATCTAACGGCATATGCTTTTCATTTTATATTATCATCTGTTATAGAGCCAGTATTTATGGGCAACAGAACTTCACTTAATACCATTGTTGTAATTACAGGTCTCTTGTTCTGGGGATATTTATGGGGAATTTATGGTATGTTTTTATCTGTACCTATGATGGTGCTTACCAAAGTGATTATGAACCAGATTCAGGGCACGGAAGTATTTGTCCGCTTGCTTGGTAAGCAAAAATAAGCCCAGATAAAATAGTTTCTTTTTTTCTTAATATTGAAGAAATTCCCTCTAAAAGATTATACAGAGTGTACTTTAGATTGATGTAGATCAACTTTATTTAACAAAATTTACAAAATTGTTTACATAAAATAAATCAGCATATATTAAACATTTTTTCATTGTAAACAAAACGTAGACTCAGTTGTAGTAACAAAGTAATTTTGTATTAACATTATTTAAAATTCTATGCAGATAAGGAAATTTATCTGTAATTTTATAATATCTGTGAATTTTAAGTTTTGCTTGTCCGACTTCAAAAAACAAGTTTAAGGCTAACGAACTTTGCATATGCTAAAATTTGGGATTAAAACTGTTCGCAATTTTTTTTAAAAATAAAAAACAATTATGACAAAACTTTACACCGTAAACAAAATAAATTTTTCTAAAACCCCAGCAAAAACAATGAAGAAAATATCTTTCCTAAAAGATAGTAATATAGCTTACTTCTTTAAAAAGCAATTTGGTATATTAATACTGATAGCATGTTTTTTTTGTGTTGGAATGAATGCATATTCACAGGTTTCAGTTACAGCAACTGCTGGTACAGTTGGACCAACTGCATACACTACACTAAAAGGTGCATTTGATGCTGTGAATGCCGGAACACATCAAGGCACAATTGTAATTTCAATATCTGCAAATACTACAGAAGGTACAACCCCTGCAACATTAAATAGTTCTGGAGCAGGTTCTGCTGTTTACACTTCTGTATTAATCCGGCCTACGGCAGATGGAGTTTCTATTTCAGGTAATCCCATAACTGGTTTTGGTGTTGTTCAATTGAAAGGTTCAGATAACGTGACAATAGACGGTGACAACCCTAATACATCAGGTACAAACAGGAATTTATCTATCATAAATACACTAACAGCTGCAACTGGTTATGGATCTGTTGTTCGTATAACAACTGTCAATGTTGCATCTGCACTTGACGCAAATAATATAACAATTAAGAATTGTATTTTGACAGGTAATGCGACTGGAAGAAATGCATCTGCCAATACAAGTACAACAAATAGTGAAAATACATCATTTGGTATTTTCGTTGGTAGCAATGGTGGGACTACTGCTGTAGATGCACCGACTGCAATAACTTCTGTGACAACACAAACTCTTGCGGCTTCAACATCGGTTAATACTTTAACTATTGATAATAATGCAATTAATACATGTGCAAGAGCTATTGTTTTCAATGGTGTTGCAACAACATCTTCTTCTGGTGTTACAGTAACTAATAATACTATTGGTGGTTCAGGTACATTAGGAACTTATCCTTTTACAACTCCTACTTCTACTGTTTATACTAAAGGTATTTGGTTAAATGGTACAAACGCTGTTACTATAACAGGAAATACATTGCAAAATATATTATCATATTCTGGAACAACAATGAGCGCAATTGAATTAGCAGGTGCAGTTGGTTCAGGTACAATAAATATTTCTACAAATAACATAACATGTGTAACCAATAATGGAACTGTAAGTGGTAGTGTTGGAATATTAATAAGTTCTGTTGGTGGTGCATATACTATAGCCAGCAATACTATTTCTACGATTCAAGATAATGCATCTGTTAGCCAGTCAGGTATTCAAATTGCTTCTGCAGGTGGTGCAGGTACTATTTCAGGAAATAAAATAAGCGGAGTTTATGCAAGGTCAACTAATGGCTGGGCTGCTTATGGTATTCATTTATCTACCGCAGCAAATGGGTGCTTAATTCAGAATAATTTCATTTCGGATTTAAACGCTGTTTGTAATAATAATAATTATGCAAATATATATGGTATCAGAGGAATAAGAATCGCATCAGGTACAGGACATAAAGTGTACCATAACTCTATAAATTTATCTGGAGCAGCATTGTCAGGAGGGGCATTAGCAGATGTTTTTGCATGTTTAACAATTACAAGTAGTACATTAACAGGGATTGATGTAAGGAATAATATTTTCGCGAATACAATGACAGGGGCTTATACTGGTTCTACTGTTACTCTAATACAATTACCTTCCGCTTTAACATCAGCATTTAATTTATTAATAAATAATAATGCTTATTATTCTGCCAGTTCGGTTTTGAGTACAACCAGTGGTTCTGCTGTAGTAAATACTTACACGGTAGCAAGTTTTGCAGCAGGTGCTACTACACCTGCAACTAATCCAAGGGCTTATACAAGTACCCTCTTGGCTGCAAATACAAATAACGACAATGCATCATACGCTTCCACTTCTGCTGCGCCTTTTATTTCTGCTACGGACTTACATCTGGATTTAGCATCCGCCCAATTCACAAATGTAGATAGCAAAGGGGTTGTAATAGCCGGAACAGCAACAGATATTGACGGTGATACACGTCCGCTTCCATGCGCACCAACACCTGATATAGGAGCAGATGAAGTAGCCGCATTCAGAATTACAAGTTACACTCCAACTACACCATTCTGTTCTGGTGGCGGACAAACAATAACAATTACCGGTTTAGGTTTTACAGGTGCATCGGCAGTAAAGTTTAACGGTGCAAATGCCGCATCTTTTACAGTTGTAAACGCTACTACTATCACTGCGGTTACACCATCTGGTTTAACTGGGGGAGTAATTTCAGTAACAAATTCCGGTGCTACCTGTACAGTGAGCAGTACTTTGGCTTACACTATAGTAACATCGGTTTCTGGTTTAACATATACTACAACACCAGTAACATACTGTAATGGCGTTGCAATTACAGCCAATACTGTATCTGCTATCACAGGTGGTGGTACTATTACTTATTCATCTGCATCATTACCTGCAGGCTTATCCGTAAGCAGTACAACAGGATCTATTTCAGGTATTCCTTCTGCCAACAGTACTGCAACAAATTATACAGTTACAGCTACTAATGGTTGCAGTAGTGTAAATGCTACGGTAAATATTGCAGTGGTAACAGCACTTTCCTCTTTAAGTTATACCAGTAATACTGTGACCTATTGTGATGGTATTGCAATCCCAACAAATACACCAACAATTACAGGTGGCGGAACTATAACATACTCCGTTAGCCCGGCTCTACCTTCAGGGTTGAGTTTTAATGTAAGCACAGGTGAAATCACAGGAACACCGTCCGGCACAAGTGCCGCGGCAAATTATACGGTTACGGCTACAAATGGAGCTTGTTCAACTACTAAAGTTTTAAATATTACCGTGGCTACTCCACCTTCCGGACTTTCGTATAGTGATGCTACTATTACGTATTGTACCGGGGCTGCCATAACATCGAACAATCCGAATCTTTCAAGTCTTACTTTTTCCGTCAGCCCATCATTGCCAAGTGGTTTAAGTATCAGTACATCTACAGGGGTAATCTCCGGCACACCTGATGCCTCTACTGCTGCTGCCGATTATACTGTTACAGCAACTAATGGTAGTTGTTCCACGACTGCAATTGTAAATATCACAGTTATTACAGCAATTTCAGGATTATCTTATAGCACTCCGGTTCAGTATTGTAATGGAATTTTAATTACGAATAATTCACCAAGCATTACAGGTACACCTGTTAGTTATGGCATTAGCCCTAATTTGACTACAGCTACGGGCTTAAGTTTTAATACGACAACCGGTGTTATTTCAGGTACACCTACTACAAATGCTGCTGCTGCAAATTATACTGTTACAGCATACGGCGGAAGTTGTTCCATATCTACTACTGTAAATATTGCAGTTGTCAATCCGGTTACATCATTATCATATACTACATCTTCAGTTACTTATTGTAATGGGGTGGCTATTACATCAAATTCTGCAACGCCGACAGCAGGCAGCGGAACAGTCAGCTATTCTGTTAGTCCGGCTTTACCAGCAGGTTTAAGTTTAAATACAACTTCAGGTGCAATAACAGGTACTCCAACAGCAAATGCGACAGCAGCAGATTATACTGTTACTGTTTCAAATGGTTGCAGCAGTACTACTGCTACGGTAAATATTACTGTTCTTGCTTCGGTTGCTGGATTATCCTATACTTCTAATCCAGTTTTATATTGTATTTCATCCTTAATAGTACCCAATACTGTATCTGCTGTAACAGGAGGGGGTACAATTACTTATTCTGCAAGTTCACTACCTGCGGGCTTAATTATTAATGCTAACACAGGTTCTATTACAGGAACCCCTACTACTGCGACAGCGGCTGCTAATTACACAGTAACTGCATCCAATGGTTGTTCGTCAACTACTACGAATGTAAATATTACAATATCTGCATTACCGACAGTAGGTGTAAACAGCACATCAATTTGTACCAATCAGACTGCTACCTTAACCGTTACAGGAGCAAATTCTTATACATGGACAGGAGGTTTGACAGGAAATCCTGCGACTACGCCTTCACTATCTTCTACCACTACTTATACTGTAACAGGAACAGCTACCACCGGTTGTACAGCAACAGCAGTTTCAACGGTTACGGTAAATTCATATCCTACAGTTGGAGTAAACTCTCCAACAATATGCAACGGACAAACAGCCAGTTTAACAGCCACCGGTGCCACTAGTTATACTTGGACCGGAGGTTTAACCGGCAATCCTGCCAGTGCTTCTCCAGCTACGACAACTACTTATACAGTATCCGGAACTACAAGCGGTTGTACTTCTACTGCAGTTTCTACAGTAACTGTAAATCAGAAACCAACAGTAACGGTAAATTCACTAACCATTTGTGCCGGAAATACGGCAACTCTTACTGCAAGCGGAGCAAATAGTTATAGTTGGACAGGTAGTTTATCAGGAAATCCGGTAACAACGCCAATATTATCATCAAATACCACATATACCGTAACAGGTACAGATGGTAACAATTGTACTAATACTGCAGTAGCAACAGTAACTGTTACTTCTGTAGCGGGTATTACGGCAACAGCAGTTGCTACGCCCTCAACAGTTTGTTTGGGAACACCGACCTCTTTATCTGTTACTATGGCAAGTACAAGTGCAGCAACTTA
>JAYVPA010000047.1:0-8988 GCA_043757615.1 Sphingobacteriales bacterium
CCAAATACATTTACACCAAACGGAGATGGTCAGAATGATTTATATACACCAATTTATCCATATCGTTTTGTAGAAAAAATTGACATGAAGATTTACAATCGCTGGGGAAATTTAGTTTTTCAAACTGCCAATCCTGATATCAACTGGAATGGATATGATTACAAAAGTAATAAGCTTTTATTTACAGGCGTTTATTACTATGTATGCGATGTATATTACCAGACGATAGAGGGTGTTCAAAAAACAGATAAACCATTAAGCGGTTACATTCATTTATTCAGAGAATAATGTTCACAGGAATTATAGAAGAAGTTGGTGAAATTACTGCTTTCAAAAGAGAGGGCGCTAATATTCATTTCACGATAAAAAGCAAACTTTCTAAAACGTTGAAAATAGACCAGAGTGTTTCGCACAATGGCGTTTGTTTAACTGTTGTAAAAAAAGATACATCGTCTCATACCGTTACTGCAATTAAAGAGACATTAGATATAACTACATTATCTAAATTTAAAAAAGGCAGTAAAGTAAATTTAGAGAGAGCAATGCAAGCAGATGCGCGACTTGACGGACATATGGTACAAGGTCATGTCGATCAAACTGCGATAGTTACAGAAATAGAAGAACAAAACGGGAGCTGGAATTTCCATTTTGAATTCGATGATAAACCAAACTTCTCCTTAGTAAATAAAGGTTCTGTTTGTATTGATGGAACAAGTTTAACCGTTGTAAAATCAAAGAAGAAAAAGTTTTCTGTTTCCATTATTCCTTACACTTATCATCATACTATTTTCTCTACGTATAAAACGGGATCACAAGTAAATATTGAATTTGATATTATCGGAAAATATGTAGAAAGATTAATCAAATTACACAAGTAATAAGCCATAAAAGAATCTGATGAAAATTAAAAAATTCACCTGCATACAATGCGGTGCACCAAAAATTAATCCTTATTTCTCTCCTTATATTATTTGTGATTTCTGCGGCTCTTTAACGGATATTGATTTTACCGTAGGCATAACAGCCTGGAATAAAGACCCTAAGCGTATTGAAAAATATGAAATCGCTAAAGTAAATTTTGAACAACGCTTAGCACAGCTTTTAGGCAAAGGTGACAAAGAAAATTATCAAAAAGTACAATGTAACTACTGGGATCTATATTATAAAATTTATCCTGAATATTTACCGCCTTCCATAAATACTGATGAAAAATATAAGCCATATTTAGAAGTATGTGCTATCTCTTCTACAGAATATGCATTTGATGATTCCTGGGCGAAGAAAGCAGATAAACAAACATTATTACAGCAAAGTATAACATATGAAGCTCGTGATGGAAAGACATTCGCAGACAGTAAATCTTTTTTCCTATTAGCGGAGTTTTACATTAGATTCGTACAGGATTCATTCAAAGATTTTTATGGACAAGCGCAGTATAAAATCATGTATGAATTATTACCACCTGAAATAAATCTGAAAATAAAATTATCGATGTTTGTTCAGGCATGGATACCATACTTGTCAGAAGATGATGTGACTAAATTATTGGCGATGACGCATTTTGCGAATGAATATACAGAAGCATTTCATTCGGCCGGTGAAAACCAGCCTTGCCAATATTGTAAAGTTGAATTATTTGTACCAAAAGGTTCCTATAAAATTTTCTGTGAACATTGCCATAAAATAAATCTTGTAAAAGCTGTATTTAATTGTACTTCCTGCGGCACAGAAAATCCTGTACCTGACAATCCGGGAAAACCTGTCCAATGCATAAGCTGTGGCACCGAAAACAGACTGATACAAGACTGGACTAAAATTGAATAAATGTAAAATGATTTTTCGCGAAGCCACTATTGAAGATATTCCTGCACTACAAGTAATAAGATCTGCAGTTAAAGAAAATGTATTGAATAATCCGTTACTTGTTACCCAAAAAGATTATGTGCTATATTTAACGACAGACGGCAAGGGCTGGTTGTGCGAAACAAATAATACCATTTCAGGTTTTGCTATAGTTAACATCCAACAAAATAATATCTGGGCTTTATTTGTTCATCCTGATTTTGAAAAAAGAGGTATTGGAAAAAAATTACAAACGATTATGCTGGATTGGTATTTTAAACAGACAAAGAAATCTGTATGGTTAAGCACTGCACCCAATTCAAGAGCAGAAAGATTTTACAATTTAACAGGCTGGAATAATATTGGTTTTACAAAAAACGGTGAAGCAAAATTTGAAATGTCTTTTGATGGATGGGAAAAACTACGAATCTAATTCTTTCAGGATTTTCTTTGCTAATTTTTCTTTTACTAACTGATAGGATTGTGAAATATAATGCCGCCATTCTTTTTTTGTAAAACGATTTACTTCAGTCACTAATATCCATTTATATCTCGCTACATATGGGGCAGGAATAATATTCGCAGTTGAATATAATTCATCGAACTCCTCATCTTTCACTTTTAGTGAAACTTTCATGGGTGTATTGAATCCTGTTACACAAAACATCTTATCTGCAATACAAAAACATAAATCATGTTCCCATTTTATGTCTTCTGTGACATGAGGCAACTTATTACAAATAGCTCTTAGTTGTTCAATATCCATAAACGAATATAAAAACAAAAAGGCTCACTCTTACGAGTGAGCCTGCTATTTATAATTCAAATGGCTAGTTTATAAATCAATTCTCAACGTCTGGTAAGACTCACCATGTTGTGTAATATCCAAACCCAATTCTTCTTCTTCTTTCGTTACACGCATTGGCTCGATTAAATTGGTAATGAAATATAATGCATATGAGCCGAAGAAAGCAAATGCGGCAATACCAACTAATCCAATCATATGGTGTGTAAATGTTTTATATTGTCCATAAGCCAGACCCCAGTCGGTAATACCTGTACCATAATCTGCGGCAAAAATACCAGTCATAATCATCCCTACCATACCGCCCACACCATGGCAAGGGAATACATCCAGCGTATCATCTAATGTAGATTTATTTTTGAAGTGTACCGCCATGTTGCTGCATACTGCTGCAACAGCACCAATGGTAATACTCTCACCAACGTTTACGAAACCGCAAGCTGGTGTAATTGCTACCAATCCGACTACTGCACCCACACAAGCACCAATAGAAGAAACTTTCTGACCTCTCATTGCATCCATCAATACCCATGCTACCATGGCTGCTGCTGCTGCTGTGTTTGTAGTTGCAAATGCATTTGCTGCTTTTGCATTTACGCCGATTGCAGAACCTGCATTAAATCCAAACCATCCGAACCAAAGTAAACCTGTTCCGATAATTACATAAGGTACATTTGCAAATTCATGCGTACGCTCACTTTCTGTTCTTGGCCCCATAAATAAAGCACCTGCTAATGCAGCAAAACCTGCGCTCATGTGAACGACTGTTCCTCCTGCAAAATCCAGAATTCCATATTTAAATAAAATACCATCCGGATGCCATGTCATGTGACAAATAGGAGCATATATAACTACAAAAAACAAAAATATAAATATTAGGTAACCAGAAAATTTCACACGTTGTGCAAATGAGCCGGTGATTAAAGCCGGAGTAATAATGGCAAATTTTAACTGGAACATAGCAAAAATCATCATAGGGACAGTAGGTGCTAAAATATTTAGTGGGGTGCCTGCGGCGGCGGCTTTCAATGTCACTCCTTTAAACATAAAAAAGGTCATAGGATTTCCGATAATTCCGCCTATATCTTTACCGAAACATAAACTAAAACCAAAGGCTACCCAGATTACACTCATGAAACCAAGACATATTACACTTTGAAACACTGTAGAAATAATATTCTTTCTATTTGCCATTCCACCGTAGAAAAATCCCAATGCAGGTGTCATGATTAGAACTAATGCACAAGCTACTATCATCCAGGCAGTATCACCCGTATTAATATCGCCGGCACTACTCCCTGTGAGAGATTGTCCCGGATTAAATGCTCCTGCAATAACTAACCCAAAGAAAATGATTGCCGGAATTAAGTACTTTTTTTGCATTGCCATAATTAAAAATTTAATTGGTTAAAAATATTTTGTTTACTGTTTTGCTAAGTAATTGAATAATTTTTAAATAGTTTAACTAAAAACTATAGCTTAATAGTAATTTAACTAAAAATAATTCACATTTTTATTTTTATAATGTTTTTAACTTGTGTTAAATGATTTTAAGGTGTTGACTGTTAATCAACTAGCATTTTAATTATTAGAAATAAAATAATTTATTCGGGTGTTTAAAATAGTTAAGTATAACTATTTATGGTAAAACAGATGAAATATTTGCTTAACAAACGGGTAGTTTAGTATCCTAATACTTTCAACATAGCATCCGCATTTTGTTCTTCTGCAAAAACTTCATACGTTAGTTTTCCGTTTGCATCTTTATCAATGATGATTTTTTTTGGCGATGGAATTAAGCAGTGTTTTGTTCCTCCATATCCGCTTAAAGAATCCTGATAAGCACCGGTGTGAAAGAATCCGATGTATAATTTCTGATCCCCGATAATTTTAGGCATGTACACCTGGTTGATATCTACTTCAGAGTTATAATAATCACTCACATCACAGCTCAATCCACCGATGATAGTTCGTTGGTAAGCCTGATTCCAGTTATTGATTGGCAATAAAATAAATCGTTGATTCATCCCCCAGATATCCGGAATGGTTGTCATCAATGAACCATTTATCATATACCACAACTCACTGTCATTTTGTTTCTTCTGGCCTATCACTTCAAAGATTGTACATCCGCTTTCGCCAACAGTAAAGTTTCCAAACTCAGTATAAATATTCGGATGATCGATTTCCGCTTCATCACAGAAGTTTTTAATTTTTGTAACAATCTCTTCTATAAGATATGCATAATCATATTTAGAGCCCAATGAATAACGTATCGGCATACCACCGCCAATATTGATACTGTTTAGTTCCGGACATACTTGTTTCAAATCAACATACATGCTTAGACATTTATTCAACTCACTCCAGTAGTATGCAGAATCTTTAATACCTGAATCGATAAAAAAATGCAGCATGCGCAATTTTACATTCGATTTAGGCTTTATTTTTTCTATGTAAAAAGGAATCACATCACGTTGACGAATCCCTAATCTTGAAGTATAAAACTGATACTTTGGTTCTTCTTCCGCAGCAATACGTACACCTATATTTAAATCTTTTTCAAAATCCTGATACTCGTCAAATTCATCCATATTATCTAATACAGGAACGACATTAGAGAAACCATCTCTCACTAAACTCAATAAAGAATCTGTGTATTTTTTTGGCTTAAAACCATTACAGATAACTCGTATTTTCTTATCTATCTTTTCCTTTTGATGCAAGGAACGAATCAAATCAATATCATAAGCACTTGATGTTTCAAGCTGCGCATTATTTTTAAGGACTTCATCCAGAACATGAGAAAAGTGATTACTCTTGGTACAATAACAATAATAATAATGACCGTTATAACCAACACTTTCAAAAGCTTCCTGAAACCAACGGCGTGCGCGGTTGATGTTTTCACCGATTTTAGGCAGGTACGTAATCTTCAACGGAGCGCCATGTTCTTCAATAACATGTTTTAAATCAATTTTATGAAAACGCAACCAGTTATCTTCCAAATCAAAGCCATCTTGAGGGAAATAATACGTCTGTTCAATCAGGTCAATATAGCGGTCTCTCATCTTAGATTATAGAATTAATGAATTGTTGAATTACTGAATTTTCATTATCACCCCAAAAGTAATAACTTTGAACGATATAATTTTGTTTTCAGCATGAACATATTTCAAGAAATACAAGCACAGGTACAACAGGCTTTTCCTTCTCTTTTTGAGAATGAGGTGGAATTGAATAAGATTACCATCAACGAAACTCCAGAAGATTTTACAGGCGATATTACCCTGGTAGTATTTCCTTTATTAAAGCTGACAAAAAAAAATCCGGAAGAATCCGCAAAAACAATCGGTGAATATTTGGTAAACAATAATAAAAATGTAGTGGCCTTTAATATTATTAAGGGATTTTTGAATTTAGAAATCAGTAACGAATACTGGATTAATTATACTATAAATCCTACATCTGAAATCTTAAATCCTACATCCCAAAAAGTTCTTATTGAATATTCATCACCGAATACAAATAAACCTTTACACTTAGGACATGTGAGAAATAATGTTTTGGGTTATGCACTAGCAGGCGTTTTTAAAGCGAATGGTTATGATGTCAGCAAAGCAAATTTAGTGAATGACAGAGGCATTCATATTTGTAAAAGCATGGTTGCCTGGAAAAAATTTGGACATGGTGAAACACCTGAATCTACAGGGTTGAAAGGCGATAAATTAGTTGGAAAATATTATGTAGAATTTGACAAACATTACAAACAACAGATTGAAGATTTAATTGCACAGGGTAAAACAAAAGAAGAAGCTGAAAAGCAAGCCCCGATTTTACAGCAAGCCCAGGAGATGTTGTTGAAATGGGAAAATGGTGATGCAGATATTATTGCGCTTTGGAACATGATGAATAATTGGGTATATGCAGGTTTTGAAGTAACGTATAAAAACCTTGGTGTTGACTTTGATAAATTTTATTACGAATCCAATACTTATCTATTAGGAAAAGATATTGTAGAAGAAGGTTTACAAAAAGGTGTTTTCTTCAGAAAAGAAGATAATAGTGTCTGGATTGATTTGACAGCTGATGGCTTAGACCAGAAGATTGTATTACGTGCTGATGGTACATCTGTTTATTTGACCCAGGATTTAGGAACTGCTGACCTTAAATATAATGATTTTAAAGCAGACAAGTCTATTTACGTAGTTGGCAATGAACAGGATTATCATTTTAAAGTATTAAGACTAATCATGCAGAAACTAGGCAGACCTTACGCAAATGGCATTCATCATTTTTCATATGGCATGGTGGATTTACCAAGCGGCAAAATGAAATCACGTGAAGGTACAGTGGTAGACGCAGATGAATTGATTGATGATATGATTTCTTCTGCTAAAGAACAAACCGAAGCATTAGGAAAAATTGATGATTTCACGGAAGAAGAAAAAACTGCATTATTTAAAACAATCGGATTAGGCGCTCTCAAATTTTTCTTATTGCGTGTAGACCCAAAGAAAAGAATTTTATTTGATCCGAAAGAAAGTATAGACTTACATGGTTACACAGGTCCTTTTGTTCAATACACATATGCAAGAACAAGAAGTATTTTAAGAAAAGTCAATGGTCAAAGGTCAATAGACAATGGACTATCGGCTATGGACTATCAGCTTCATCCGACAGAAAAGGAACTCATAAAAGTATTATACAACTATACGATTGTATTAAACGATGCATGCAAGGAAATGAATCCTGCGAAATTAATTGACTATTCTTATGAGGTTGCAAAAACTTATAACAAATTTTACAATGATTGTTCTATCTTAGCCGCGGGAAAAGAAGAAGAGAAATATTTCCGGTTACTTTTAACGGAACAAACAGGAAATATTATTAAACAATGTTTTGCTATTGTTGGAATTGATGTACCTGAAAGAATGTAGATAATAGTTGATGGTCGATAGTCCACAGACCATTGAATTTTTAATAATTAAAATAACCATTGACTATGGACTATAGGCTATGGGCTTCATAAAATGGAATTATATTTAAAGAAAGTAAGAAACAAAGGCAGAGGTGTTTTCTGCACAGTTGACTTAAATGAAGGTGACATCATTGAAGTTTGTCCGGTAATTGTTTGTCCTCCAAAAGATTGTAAGTTATTAGACAAAACAACATTATACCATTATTATTTCCAATGGGGAAATGATGGAAAAAGTGCCGGGATGGTGTGCGGTTATGGTCCAATGTATAATCACTCTTATGATCCAAACGCAGTTTATGAAGCATTCTACGAAAAACACATTTTCAGGGTAAAAGCGCGTCGGTTTATTAAAGCAAATACTGAAATTATGATCAATTATAATTTCTATCCTGATGAGCAGACACCTGTCTGGTTTGATTTAGATAAAAAGAAAACAGATAATAAGAAACGTGCGCACACTTCTGCAAAAAAAGCAGAAAAGAAAGCTACTAAGAAAGTAGTGAAAAAATAGGCTGGATATATGATAAATAATCTAAAAGCGTCCCGAATATTCGGGACGCTTTTTTAAATAATCAAGAATTTAACTCTTTCTATTTGTAATTTAGCGGTTCAGTTTGTTTGAATGAAATTACTTCTACCTTCCATTACTTTAATCTTTATTTTCATCTTTGGAAGTAATCCCTCTTTTGCGCAAGAGAAATTTATTTTAAAAGGTACAATTACCGAGCAGAAGACAAAAGACGGTATGCCTTTTGCCAATATTTACGATTCCATAAATAATATATCAGCAGCAGCAGATGAAAATGGAAATTTCGAACTGAAATTAATTAAAGGTATTTATAATTTTGAAATTTCCAGTGTTGGATATCAAACAGTTTTTAAAGAAATTGAGCTGACAAAAAGTACGGATGTTCATATTCAGCTAAAACAAGATATCCAGTTAAGTGAGATAACAGTAACCACTGACAAATTAAGTAAAACAGCTGAAATGAATTCATCGGGTGTTACTACACTGACAAGTGCAAGTGTAGAACGTCTGCCTGCTTTTGCAGGTGAGAAAGATATCATGAAAGCCGTACTGCTGACACCCGGTATTCAAAGCGGACAGGAAGGTGCACGTGGTATTTTTGTCCGCGGTGGGAGTCCTGACCAGAACCTGATTTTATTTCACAATGCGCCTGTTTATAATGTTTCGCATATCTATGGTTTTTTGTCTGTATTCACTACAGAATCGCTTAGCAAAATGGATATTTACAAAAGTTATATTCCCGTACAATATGGAGGAAGATTATCTTCGGTAGTTAATATAGAACCTAATTTTGGTAATACTGAAATGCTGAAAGGTGATTTCAGCATTGGC
>JAYVPA010000048.1:0-8951 GCA_043757615.1 Sphingobacteriales bacterium
TGCGTTTGCAGGTTTTGACTTAACGATGGAAGCTTACCAAATCGCTATGAATAAAAAATATAATTTCTTCTCTTACGGAGATGCGATGTTGATTATTGATTAATGACTTGTATACGAAGTAAAAATTATAAAAGATTAAAAGCTATCTCGTTTAAATGAGATAGCTTTTTTAATTATGGTCAATTTATTTTTTATTCCTTTCCTGATATATAAAAACCATAGTATTGATGGTCATCGAAAAAACGCCTATAGCATAGCTCGTCCCTCTGCCTGAGGATTTCCATGGACCAAGTTTCCTATCCGTAACATAACAATTTATGCCGGAAATAGGTGTTCCTGATGTATATGTTGTTGTATTGGAACCCCAATCAATTACATATCTGAATTTTTCTTTATCTGCATATTTTTCATCACTTAAATTATCAGTAAACTCGTAAGCATAAGGATAACTCTCCTTCATATATTTTTCAAGCTTTGTCTCTTCTTTTTCATACGCGACTCCCGTTTTTCCTTTATATGTATATGTATAAGAAAATTTCTTGATAAGCAAAGTTGTGTTTGTCGGATTATAATCTTCTGACACCCATTTTTCTCCGTTTATGAAATGTTTATCTGAAGGACCAGCGACTATAAATAATCCCATAAACATAAATACTGTCAATAATGATAAAACTTTTTTCTTTTGCATAATTTTATTGTAAATATATAAATAGAACATCATAAATCAAACCCAATATCTCTTCTGTAATATTTTTTATCGAAATGAATTTTAGCTGCATTTTCATTGGAAAGCTTTATTGCCTGTCTCCAGTCTTCATGTAAAGAAGTTACTGCTAATACTCGGCCGCCATTCGTAACCAAATCTTTTTCTGCAATTGCGCTTTCTGCGTCTTTGCGTGAAATTAATTTTGTTCCGCAATGAAAAACTATTGAATCTTTCACTTCATCAATACCTGTAATGACTTTTTCTTTTTCAAAATCTTCGGGATAACCGCCGCTTGCCAGAATAATCGTGGCTGCAGCACGTTCGTCTATTTCTAAGTCAATAGTCAATAGACGATGGTCAATAGTCGCTTGAAATAATTCAATGATGTCATTCTTTATTCTTGGAAAAACTGCTTCCGTTTCAGGGTCACCCATTCTGCAATTGTATTCCACCACTTTAATTTCATTTGTTTTTAAAACCATCAACCCAACATATACAAAACCAATGTACACAATTCCATCTTTCTGAAATCCTTCTATTGTTGGTTTGATTATAGTCTCTTCTACAATCTGCGTCATCTCTTCTGTAACAAAAGCAGGGGGCGAAACAGCACCCATGCCTCCTGTATTCAAACCGGTATCATCTTCACCAATTCGTTTATAATCTTTAGCAGTCGGTAAAATTTTATATTCTTTTCCATCCGTTAAAACAAACACAGAATATTCAATGCCATCCATAAATTCTTCAATCACTACCCTGGAACTTGCATCACCAAATTTTCCACCCAGCATTTCTTTAAATTCTTCTTTTGCTTCTTTTATGGATTGGCAAATTAACACGCCTTTACCGGCTGCCAGTCCATCTGCTTTTAATACAATAGGAACTTTTTGTTGTTCAATATATTGTAAACCTTCTTCTATATTTTCTTGTGTGAATTCATTATAAGCCGCCGTCGGAATTTTATGCCGCATCATAAATGCTTTAGAAAATGCTTTACTGCCTTCCAGCTGCGCCCCTGTTTTAGACGGGCCAATGACAGGAATTTTATTTAATTCCTTATCATTCAAAAAGAAATCAAAAATACCTTCTACCAAAGGCGCTTCTGGCCCGACAATCAGCATTTCAATCTTGTTTGATAAAACGAAATCTTTTATTGACGGAAAATCTGTTGCAGAAATATTGACATTTATTCCAAGCTCTGAAGTTCCGGGATTTCCGGGTGCAATATATAATTGAGAACATTTCGGGCTTTGCACTATTTTATAAGCAAAAGCATGTTCCCGTCCACCTGAACCAAGTAATAAAATACGCATAACAGAATTTTATGCAAAATAAGGATTTATCTGTGCAGGAAAAAATTAAGCGTTTAAACAAATGATTATAATAGATTTTATTCTGTGTAGGAATTTGAGGTAGTATATTTACTTTCAAAAGAATAAAATGTCTTTAAAAGAAAAATACGGAAGCACTGCATTGGTAGCAGGTGCTTCGGAAGGAATTGGTGCTGCCTTTGCAGAATACCTGGCAAAAGCCGGAATGGATCTGGTGTTGATTGCAAGAAGGAAAGAACTTCTAGAAGAACTCGCCGCAACTCTGGAAAAAAAATATAAAATAAATGTCTTTTGTATTTCATGTGATTTGGCTGATATTAAAGCTATTGAGCAAATACAACTAGCACTCAATGGCAGAGAAATTAATCTTTTAGTTTACAATGCAGCGCTGTCATATATTGGTTCTTTTGAAAATAATTCAACAGAAAATAATAATCAGATGGCTCAGGCAAACATGATTACACCCATGCATCTGGTTCGTGTTTTTGGAGAAAAAATGCTGCAAAAAAATAAAGGCGCAATTATTTTGATGGCGTCTTTAGCAGGCTTTCAGGGTTCGGGATATTTATCGGTTTATGCAGCAACGAAAGCGTTCAATCGCGTGCTGGCAGAAAGCCTCTGGTATGAATGGAAAGATAAAGGGATTGATGTCATTGCCTGTTGTGCGGGAGCAACTGCTACTCCGAATTTCATCAATACAAAACCGGAAAAAACAAGTTTCTTCGCACCAAAAGTTCAAGCGCCCGAAGAAGTCGTAAACGAATGTTTTAAGCACTTAGGAAAGCAACCATCATTTGTAACAGGTACCGGAAATAAAATTGCCTCTTTTATCATGCAGAAATTAATGCCGAGAAAAATAGCGGTAACAATTATGGGTGACACCACAAAAAAAATGTATCGTCTGTAATCAATAAATAAAAGGAATAATTTTATAGGGAACTTTCTTTAAATATTCATTCCAAAGTTCACCATATTTTAGTGCGCATCTTTTATCGTCATCTATCTGGCGGGGAAACAGCAAGGCTACATAATACAAAGGGTATAACCATGGCCAGATTAATAACGGGTGCCCCGTACAAAGTGCAATGCCTGTTCCCATTAAAATTTCACCCAAATAATTTATGTGCCTGCTAGCACCCCAAAATCCGTTAACCAGTAATATTTTATTACCATCAGTTATTGTTTCCGGAACAATTCCTAAAAATGATTTTTTGGGATTTTTTTTGAAATAATATTTTTGAAGGTTGGCGCATCTCGACAACATCCAGCCTGAAAAGAAAATAAGCGCGTAAATTATCAGTAACCATGTGGGTGTGTGTGGGTTTGGTAAATCTACCGTTGACCATAACATGATCGAATAAAAATATGGATAGAAAGCAATACATCCCCAGCCTAATTTAAAGCCAACTCTTTCTGCAAATAAATCATACGTATAAAGATGGACTTCTTCAAAAGTCAGGTAATCAATCAGGAAATACGTTAATAATCCCGTACATAAAAAAATTCCGTGGGATGCATCATTACCGTATAATATCCAATGATGTGCACAAAAGCTTAATGCGTTTAACTCCAGCATAATTGCACCAATCAAATACAACCACATCTTGGCATCTATCCTACCGTTCCACAATTGCGGATTCTCTAGTCTTCCTAAATAAATATCAGCTAATAAAGATTTTTTTACCGCGGGATACTGAAGTACGATTATCAATGTAAAAAGGATACCGAATGTTATCGCACCTGCCAATCCATACCATCGATACGTATATAACCAATCCCATGGAATAAACTTGAAATAACAAGCTAAAAACCAGATAAGGATTACTATAAACAACACAAAAATGCCATTCAAGTGGTATTTTAGTTTTTCGTCAGAATCTGGCTTTGTTGCATAACCGATTACCCAACGTCCGGGGACAACAGCATTTAAAATAAATATCAATGCATAAAGCAATGTAGGTGTTAAAAACCCCAATATTTTTTCCATTCACGTAGAATTTAAACTAACAATTTTTCCAAAAGTAAGAATATATTTGATTGATTTTCTGTATTTAGATGGATGTCATTCTGTCTTTGGAACTTTTTTTGCACAGAGTAAGTGATTTCACATTTATTATCACTCCAAATGAGCGCAAAATGTTAACTTTGCAACCTATTTTTAATACATTATCATGTTAGACTTCTTACAAAAAGGACTTTCCAAAATCTTCGGCAGCAAATCAAATCGTGACGTAAAGTCAGTTGAACCGATTGTTGTTGAAATAAATGAGCATTTTCTGTCGTATCAGAATTTTTCTGACGATGAACTTCGCCAGAAAACTCAGGATTTTAAATACCGTATTCAACAATATTTATCTGAAATTGACACCCAAATAAATGACCTGACAGAAAAAGCAGAAACGGAAGAACTAGAACTGGACGAAAAGGAAATAATTTTCGGTCAGGTTGATAAATTAAAAAAAGAACGCGACGAAGCTATTGAAGAAATCCTGACTGAGATTTTGCCGGAAGCATTTGCTGTAGTTAAAGAAGCTGCACGCCGTTTTTCTACCAATGATACAATCCGTGTAAAAGCTACTCAATTAGACAAAGATTTAGCTGTTAAAAATCCGCATATAAAAATTGAAGGTGAAGATGTAGTGTATCCTAATAAGTGGACAGCTGCAGGTGGTGATATTTCCTGGAATATGGTACACTATGATGTACAGCTGATTGGTGGTATCGTTTTACACCGTGGAAAAATTGCCGAGATGGCAACAGGTGAAGGAAAAACATTGGTATCAACTCTACCTGCATATTTAAATGCATTAGCAGGTTGCGGTGTACACATCGTTACCGTGAATGATTACTTAGCACGTCGTGACTCTGAGTGGAATGGCATGTTGTTTAATTTCTTAGGTTTGACAGTGGATTGTATTGACAAACATGAACCGCATACTGACGGCAGAAAGAATGCATATTTAGCAGATATTACTTACGGAACGAATAACGAATTCGGTTTCGATTATCTGCGTGATAACATGGTGCGTACTGCGGATGAACAAGTTCAACGCAAGTTACATTTCGCCATGGTGGATGAGGTGGACTCCGTTTTAATTGATGATGCAAGAACACCCTTGATTATTTCAGGACCTGTACCAAAAGGCGAAGACCAGATGTTCCTTGAATTAAAGCCAAGAATAGAACGTTTAGTAACCACGCAAAAAAAAGCAGTACAGCAGTTTTTATTGGATGCGAAAAGATTAATAGCGAGTGGAAATACAGGCTCTAAAGAAGGTGATGGCGGTCTGGCATTATTACGCGCGCATCGTGGTTTACCTAAAAATACTGCCTTGATTAAATTTTTAAGTGAGCCGGGTAACCGACAAATCTTAATGAAAACAGAAAATTATTATTTGCAGGACCAGCAAAAAGAAATGCCTACCTGTGATGCTGAATTATATTTTGTAATTGATGAAAAAAATAATCAGATTGATTTAACGGATAAAGGGATTGACTTAATTACTTCATCGGGTGAAGAAAAAGATTTTTTCGTAATGCCTGATGTGGGTGCGTTGATTGCAGAAGTAGAGCATGAAGAATTATCTCATGAAGAGAAATTAAAAAAGAAAGATGATGTGTTATTAGACTTCAATACAAAATCAGAACGCTTACATACTGTTAATCAATTATTGAAAGCATATTGTATGTTTGATAAGGACATTGAATATGTAATCATAGATGGTAAAATAAAAATTGTAGATGAGCAGACAGGTCGTGTTATGGAAGGCCGTCGTTACAGTGATGGTTTACACCAGGCAATTGAAGCAAAAGAAAATGTAAACATCGAAGCGGCTACACAAACGTTCGCGACGATTACATTACAAAACTTCTTCCGTATGTATCACAAACTATGCGGTATGACGGGTACCGCGGAAACCGAAGCATCCGAGTTCTGGGAAATCTATAAACTAGATACAGTAGTTGTTCCGACAAACAAACCTACATCACGTGATGACAGAGAAGATCTGATCTTCAAAACAAAACGTGAAAAATATACTTCTATCATTGAAGAAATTATAAAATTAAGAGAAGAAGGAAGACCGGTATTAGTAGGTACAACGAATGTGGAAGTTTCCGAGTTGCTGAGCAAGATGTTGAGCATGCGTAAAATCCCGCACAACGTATTAAACGCGAAACAGCATCAGCGTGAAGCAGAAGTGGTAGCACAGGCAGGTATGAACGGACAGATCACGATTGCAACGAATATGGCGGGCCGTGGTACGGATATTAAATTAGGTACAGGTATTAAAGATATTGGTGGATTGGCTATTATCGGTTCTGAACGTCACGATTCGCGTCGTGTGGACAGACAGTTACGTGGTCGTGCGGGACGACAAGGTGATACAGGTTCAACGCAATTTTATTCTTCACTAGAAGATGATTTAATGCGTTTATTCGGTTCTGAGAGAATAGCAGGCTTGATGGACAGAATGGGTTATAAAGAAGGTGAAGTGATTCAGCATTCCTTAGTAACTAAATCCATAGAACGTGCGCAAAAAAAAGTGGAGGAAAATCATTTTGGCACGCGTAAACGTTTATTGGAATATGACGACGTAATGAATGCACAGCGTGAAGTTATTTACAAACGCAGACAGCATGCATTAATTGGCGAGCGTATTACTTTCGACTTAATTAATATGTATTTTGATTTAAGTTATGAAGTTTGTAACGACGGAAAAATTTCACAGGATATTGAAGCGTTTAAATTGGATTGCATCCGTTTCCTTTCTGTTGACACTGCTATCACTGCGGAAGATCTGAAAATAAAAAGAACGGAAGACTTAGCCAACATCTTATATCACGAAGTGTATGGTAAATACATACGCAAATCAGATGCTATCATGAAAGAAGCATATCCGATTGTGAAAGATGTATACGAGCAAAAAGGAAACCAGTTCCAGAATATGGTGATTCCATTTACGGATGGAAGCAGAAACATACAGGTTATTACGAATTTAGAAAAAGCATATAACAGCAAAGGAAAAGAACTGGTAAAAGTATTTGAGCAAAATATTATTTTATCCTTTATCGACCATCACTGGAAAGATCATTTACGTCAAATGGATGAATTGAAACATTCGGTACAAATGGCAGTGCATGAACAAAAAGATCCGTTGTTGATTTTTAAATTTGAAGCGTTTGAATTATTCAAACAGATGTTGTCTGCTATCAATAAAGATGTAACGACTTTCTTAATGAAAGGGAGTTTACCTGTGCAGGATGCAAGCCAGATTCAGCAACATCGTCAGCCAAAAAGAGTGGCAGAAAAAACGAAAGAATCCCGCGGTGACGGAACCATAGAAGATGAATATAAAGGCGCGGAAGCAGCAGACACCAGAGAAAAACAACAACCGGTTCGCGCGGAAGTGAAAATCGGAAGAAATGATCCTTGTCCTTGCGGAAGCGGAAAGAAATACAAACATTGCCACGGGAAAGAAATGGCTTCGTAGCTATTTCCTTGTCGATGGTCCATAGTCAATAGTTATTGTCTATAACTATCGGCCATTGAATATGGACTATCGACCAAAAAACAAAAACATGAAATACATCATAACTGCTTACTGCATACTGTTTACTGCTTATTTTGCAAAAGCTGCAGATAACGATTCGACAGAAGTGAGAAATAATATTTTATTTTTCAAAGATCCGCGTGTTGATGTGTTGCAGAAAATGTATTCGCGCAAACCTGCAGGACCGAAAGCAAAGATTATACGTGTACAGGTTTTTCAGGCGCCGGCACGTGATAAAATCTTTGAAGCAAAAGCTCAGTTTTCCGCTCGCTTTCCGGGTATCACTACTTATGTAACTTATGCGCCGCCGAACTTCAAATTAAGAGCAGGTGAATTTGAAACCCAAGGTGAAGCGCTTAAATTCATGCAGCAGGTAAAAGCTTATTTTCCCGCAAGTTTTGTAATTGAAGAAAAAGGAAAAGAAAAAGAAGACGATGATAAAAAGAAGAAAGATAAAGATTAGTTTTTATTTTTTGTTTTAGACTAATTCTAAACCTGTTATAAATTTAAAATGTTTAACATTCGCCGTATAAAGCGGAACACCATAATATATTGATGTTGCTCCAATTAATGTATCCGGAATAGAGGGATGATGCGAAAGTAAATATTTTTCAAATATGGATTCTGCAATGCCTGAAATTTCATTATTTATTGGAATAACAGAAAAACTCTTCAATGCTTTTGAAATCTTTTGAAAATCTTCTTTACTGTTTACACCTTGCAATAATTCTAATTTAGATACCACACTAATAATCGGAATGTGACCAATTAAAGTCTGTTTGATTTTTTCATCATTATATCTGAATAAATTAATGAGGATATTTGTATCGCACAAAATTACTTTTTCGCCCATGCCATTTTTTTTAATTTGGCTTCATTCAAATCCATTTTTTCTAAAGAACCTCCGATAGTATCTAATTGCTTTTTGGTAATAGGTTTCTTAGTACGGATTTGAAGAAGTAAATTCTCTAAATATGGATTAGTTGATTTTGATATATGCTTTGGTGAGGCGGTCATATAATGTATTATCAAAAATAAAATTAATTATTTTTTTCGAGAATTATTATACAAATTATCCTTCAACACCAAGCTAATACCTGTTAAATAAGTAATACATGCTGAAATAAGCAAGGCTGTAAACCCGATGTATTGTGCATTTGTAAGTGGCGCATCATATTTAAACATCATAAGGGATATTATAATAGTTGGAATTATCCACGCTAATAAAGTTAAATGCCGGTCAATACAGTTTTCAGTAATATTTAGTTTACTACCGCCAAACCACTCAATTTTCGGTTCGGTAAAATTCCAATCCAATATACGGTCCCACTTTTTTCTCCATAAAAAATTATCAGCTACCGA
>JAYVPA010000049.1:0-8820 GCA_043757615.1 Sphingobacteriales bacterium
CGGCATTTAAAATCGCATAACCGTGCGGAAACACCGATTCTGGAATCACACCTTTTGCTTTCGCCAGTTGTTCCATCGTATGAATTCCTTTCAATCCTAAATGGTCGGCAGCCACGTTCGTAACAATACCAATATCACAATGGTCGAACGCCAGACCTGCGCGCAGCAAACCACCGCGTGCCGTTTCCAGCACCGCAAAATCCACAGACGGATCTCGCAACACATATTCTGCACTTGCAGGTCCTGTGCAATCGCCTTTTATCACCATCATATTTTGAATGTACACGCCATCACTTGTTGTATAGCCAACGCTGTGTCCTTTCATTTTCGCCATGTGCGCAATCAAACGCGTAGTAGTTGTTTTACCATTCGTACCTGTCACCGCAACAATCGGAATACGCGATGGTGTTCCCGGCGGAAACAACATATCAATTACATTGGCTGCCACGTTGCGCGCGAGTCCGTCAGAAGGAGCGATGTGCATACGGAAACCCGGTGCTGCATTCACTTCCAGCACGGCACCTCCTGTTTCATTTGTTGGGACAGAAATATCTGTTGTCATTAAATCAATGCCGCAAACATCTAATCCAACAATTTTCGAAATACGTTCTGCCATCAGCACATTATACGGATGCACGATGTCAGTAACATCTGTTGCCGTACCGCCGGTGCTTAAGTTGGCAGTATCTTTTAAATTTAATTTTTCGCCTTTTGGTAAAACATCCGACAAGCTTAATTTTTTATTTTCCAGAATTTCTTCCGTCATTTTATCGATGTGAATTTGTGTCAGCACTTTTTCGTGACCATAACCACGACGCGGATCTTTGTTCACTTCATCAACTAATTGCTGAATGGTAGAAACGCCGTCGCCAACAACATGTGCCGGTGAACGTTTTGCTGCGGCTACTAATTTATAATTGATAACAAGCAATCGGTAATCATCACCTACAATATATCTTTCTACAATGACAGAACGCGAAATTTCTTTTGCTGCTTTAAATGCAAATACAGCTTCCTCCCAATTCTGAATATTAATCGTAATTCCACGACCATGATTTCCATTGATTGGTTTTATAACTAAAGGATATTTTAAATAATCAATCGCTTCTTTCAAACCTTCTTCTGATTTCACAACTTCGCCTTTGGGAATCGGGATTTCTGCTTTGTCCAGCATGTATTTTGTATCTTCTTTATCACACGCAATTTCTACTGCAATAGAACTCGTTTGACTTGTAACAGTCGCCTGAATTCTTTTCTGGTTCGCGCCATAACCAATTTGGCATAAAGAATATTTATTTAAACGGAACCAAGGCATACCGCGTGAAAATGCTTCATCTACGATAGAACCTGTACTTGGTCCAAGGCGATTTTCTTCGCGCAGCTCACGCATTTCTTTAATATCATTTTCTAAATCATATGGTTTGTTTTCTGCGAGTGCCAATGCAATCTTAGTAGCTGACTTTGCTGCAAAAATTCCAACTTTTTCTTCCATATAATCAAACACTACAAAATAAACTCCTTCTTCACCATATGTTCTGGTTCTTCCAAAGCCGACATCCATTCCGGCTAAGGTTTGAATTTCCAATGCGATATGTTCGATAACATGACCTAACCAGGTTCCTTCTTCCACCCGCAGAAAAAAACCGCCTTCGCAGCCAACAGAACAACGGTGTGTGTACATAGTTGGAAACATTTCTTTTAATCTTTCGAGAAAACCAGGAATCAGGTTGGTTGGTTTTTGCTCATAATCTTCCAAGTCCAGTGTCATTACAATTAATTTATGTCTTCTGACTGACCAGTAATTAGGTCCGCGCATGGCTCTGATTTCTCTGATTTTCATATTGAGTTTGGTTGTTTTTAAAATACTTTAGTAAAGTAGTAATTTTTTGTAAAAAATAATAATATGGGTTAATTTTTAAAACTCACTTTAAAAAATATTTGTTTTGATATAAACGAGATTAAAACAACAAATATTTATCTTTAAATCAAAATTATAACATGAAACGATCTGAATTAAATCCTATGCCAAAATATTTTGACCGGTATATAGCTTTGTCTGATGATGTGGAAATGATGGTATCATTGCAACATAGTTTGCAGGAACTGGAAAGTGCACCGGCTGATAAATGGAAAGCATTGGGTGATAAAGTATATGCACCCGGTAAATGGACTGTTAAAGATTTGCTACAACATCTGATAGATTCAGAACGGGTGTTTAATTATCGCGCGACTTCTTTCGCAAGAAAAGACCCGCAAAAGATGTTGGGTTTTGATGAAGAATTATTTGCAGCAAACGGAGATACAAACAGACGCAGTATTGATGACCTACTGGAAGAAATGATAATGTTGCGAAAATCCAGCATCCTGATGTTTAAATCATTTTCGGAAGAAATGCTGCAAACCATTGGACAAGGTTATAACAGTGAATATTCTGTTATTTCTATGGGTTTCATGCTGCAAGGGCATCAGCGCTGGCATTTCAGGGTGTTGGAAGAAAAATATTATCCGCTAATAGATTGATTCTAATACATAATACTATCCACATAATGTTGTAAATATTACGTTTGTTTTCTGTTTATTTTATGAAAAATGAGATAAATTGCACATTATTAACGAATAGCAAATTATGCAAGGAATATTGATACCCATTGGAGGAAATGAAGATAAAGGAATTGGCAAAAACGAAAAATACACGCTGGAATTCATCGGTAAAGGAATTTTAGCAAATGTTGTAAAAGAAAGCGGCGGCAAAGATGCAAAAATAGTTGTCATAACAACAGCTTCCAGTATTCCGCAGGAAATCGGCGAAAATTATAAGATAGCATTTGATAAACTGGAATGTAAGTTTGTTACCATTCTGGATATCCGCGACAGAGAAAAATCTGAAGAACCGGAAATATTAAAATTGATAGACGAAGCTGACTGTGTTTTGTTTTCGGGCGGCGATCAATCCAAGATTGTAGATTTTATCGGTCATACAAGTTTGCATAATTTATTGCTGCACAAATTAGAATCCACACATTTTGTTTTAGCTGGTACAAGCGCAGGAGCAATGTGCATGAGTAAGGAAATGATAAAAGGCGGTCACAGTTCTGATGCTTTATTTAAAGGCGGTGTGCTGATGCGCGATGGTATGGGTTTTTTAGATGATGTTATTATTGATTCACATTTTATACAACGCGGCCGCTTTGGACGTCTGACAGAAGCTGTTGCTACGTTTCCGCATCTTTTAGGAATTGGTTTGTCGGAAGATACGGGCTTGATTATACGTAACGGCAATGACTGCGAAGTGGTCGGTTCGGGTATGGTGATTATTTTTGATCCAAGTGATTTGCAGCATAATAATGTTGCAGTGTTGAAAGAAGGTTTACCTGTCTCCATTACAAATCTGAAAGTAAATATTTTAGCCGACGGCGATAAATATTTTTTGAATGAGAGAAGGGTAGAAGTAATGACGATGGAAGAGTATGATAGAGTGGAAAGATAGAAAAGATACTATTTAATGATGAATGTTTAATGATAAATGTAGTGTCAAAAAAATTACTTGCTACTTAATACTTTTATCGCCCTCGTCTTCCGCCGCCTTTGGGATTGCTTCTTGCAGAACCTCGAGGTGTGAGTCTTTGAATGCCGCTTTTGCCCGGAAATTCTTTTTTTGTTTTATCAAAATCACCTTTAAAGTTGGTGCCGCCTTTTCCAAATCTCTTTCTTTTCCCTTCGGGTTCTTTTTCTTCTGATTTAGAAACAATAATGGTTCTATCTCCAACAGTCTTACCATTCAATTCTTTGATAGCTGCATTTGCTTCATGTACATTCGGCATCACCACAAATCCAAAACCTTTATTTTGACGTGTGATTTTATCCATAATTATTTTTACAGATTCAATTTCACCGTGCGGTTCAAACAGCGCCCTTAACTGGTCGCTTTTCATTTTAAAAGGTATGCTGCCTACAAAAATATCCATCGTTCTAATTTTATATGTCGTAAAGGTAGTGATATTTTAATTACCTCACCCCAAGTCAAACATAGTTTGACTTTTCCCCTCTCCATATGGAGAGGGGTGTCTCGCTTTAAGCGAGACGGGGAGAGGTTAAAATAAAAAATCCTGAGCATTGTGCCCAGGATTAACATCATTTAAACTTCAAGAATTAAAATCAAGACTATCAGGCTTTGATAGAACTTATGATTTTTTTGAATTCATCATAAGATTTTAACTGAGCCAGATTCGGATCTTTCTGAGCTTGTTCGCTGTTGTTGAAACCGGATTTTACTGCTTCTTTCAGCGATTTTAATGCCTGATACATTTCATTTGTCTGTGTCAATGCGCAAGCCTGGTTGTACATGATAGTGGAATAAACAGATGCATAGTTTGCTTTGTCTTTATCAGAAAGCAATTGGTAGCTGTTCAGCCATGCTACAATGGTCTTATTAGCATTGTCGAATTGTTTTGCGGCGATGTACTTAGAAGACATTTCCTGCATTTGTTGTGAGTACGTTTCAAATTGAGAAACATTTACTTCCGGTTTTGCTATAGCGATTGAACAAGCGATGCCCAGTGCTATCAAAAGTGATAACTTTTTCATGTGTTTAATTGTTTTAAATTGTTTAGATTATTTTACTACTTAATATGAATTTTTGAAATTCATTTTTTTATTTTATTTGTCTTACAGACAAGCAATTTATTGCAAAGTTGCCTGCCGTTAATATATTTTAATTTTAGTCAAGTGGAATTAATTCACCATTCATCATTTTGAAAATATAATGTTGTCTCTGCAATCTGTTTTCAAAAACATTATCTATAGAATCATTAATATTATCCTGTTCATCACCTAATTTTTCTCTTGCAGCGTCCAGTTTTTCTTGAGCCTTATCTAATGCATCACTAACGTCTTTGTTATCAGTGTCAATATTGATAATTATCTTAGATGGTTTTTCTCCATCCTTTTTACTCGTTTTAATTTCTATCTTATGATTTGAATTAGGAGGCAACGGTGGCATTGGCGGCATCGGTGGTACGGGATTTCTTACATCATCCCAGTTAAAATCCATTTTGTTCAGATTCATATATCTTTCAACACGTGCATCCCATCTTATGATTTTTCCTTCAGGTACATATACCTTAATTTTCAGTTTTTGATTTCTGTATTTGAAATTGTCATTTTCAAACTGTAAATAAGGATCAATGATTATTTTGTTATTGTTCTGAGATATGGTTTGTTTGAATGAAGTGGCATTTTGTACAGCATCTTTAACGGAACTTCCATTCGCTGAGAATTCTTTTACAATAGTAAATGAATCCGTAGGGCTTTGAAATATTTCAATGTCCACAGGAAAAAACTTATCATCGTTGTCTGAAATGAAGCTCATCAAATTAGACATCCCATTTATCTGTACATCATGAAAGTGTTCATCTTTTATGGATGGATTCATTATTAACTGTAAGGTGTCAGATTTGTATCCGTAATTCAGCGGAAAAGTCTGGTTTACTGTTTTCTTTTCAGCCAATAATTTTCCAATTTTATTGCCGCCAATATTTAATAACAGACATCCGAATAAAAAGAATCCTAATAATGGAAATCCTAATTTTCTGAGCGTCGTGTTGTTGTTGTTGTGATATAATCTCCTGTATAATAATATTGCAAAAAACACAAAAGCAGTAGATAGTAAGACTAATCCTCCGATACTAATCCATAACATATCATAAGAATTAGCGAAGAAATATCTTCCTGCTACCGGTGCTCCGAAAAATCCAACCACAACAAATGCTATAATCAGACCAATCAGTGTAATTAAAATTGCAGAAAGTATTATTACGCCAATAAAACGGAAAATTGTCCAAAGTAATTTTAGAAATAAACCGGCCAGCAGTACAAAAACATTCAGGATTTTATAGAAAACATTTTTGCCGTTTTTGTTTGCCATTTCAGAAAGATTATCCGTTTCGTCTTTTATTTTTTTCTCGATACTTGAAAGATTAATGGCTTCACCTTTCATTTCCAATTTTTGTGCAGCAGTCTCAGCTTTAGGCATTACAAGACTTAAAATAATATAGATGATAATTGGAGAGCCGAATCCAATAAATACAAACAAGATGAATAGTAAGCGAACCCAGATTGGATCTTGAATCCCAAAGTATGCACTTAATCCTGAACAAACACCTGTTACCATTCCGTTGTCAAAATCTCTGTACAAGCGTTTGCCTGCAGTGGTTTGTGTTGATGTATTTTGCTGAGAGGAAGCTGTTGTGTTTTCTGATTTTAAATCTTCATCAAATTCATGTGGATTACCCATCATATTTACTACTTCAGTAGTATCTGCTAATGTTACGATGTAATTTTTTCCTTTTGCCAGAAACAGTTCTGCAAAGCGGGCTTCAATATCACGGATGATTTCATCTTTATCTTCTTCATTAGCGTAAAAGGAGCGAAGAGAACTGAAATAACCTGATAAATGTTCGTACGCGTCTTCGTTTATATTGAAGATTTGTCCTGCGAGGTTTATATTGAAAGTCTTTATCATGACGTTTATTTTTATTGATTTAGTTGATTGATTTTTTTTGGTTTTTGTAGATGCACACAGCAGTTTGTATCTACTGTATTAATTATTTTCTGATTTATGATAATTAGTTGCTGCATCTGCTGCATCTGAAAGTTCGTTCCAGGTTGATTTTAAATCGTCAAATGCTGTTTGTCCTTCTAAGGTAAGTGTAAAATATTTTCGTGGTGGTCCTGAAGTGGATTCTTTCCATTCGTAGGTAAGTAATCCTGCATTTTTTAACCGAGTTAATAAAGGATATACAGTTCCTTCCACTACTAACATGTTTGCGTTCTTCAGTTCGTCTAAGATATCGGAAGCATAGACTTCGCCGCGTGATATGATACCGAGTATACAAAACTCCAGGATGCCTTTACGCATTTGTACTTTTGTATTTTCAATACTAAACGCTGATGATGATTGAGTTGTCATATTTATTTAATTAATGAGTTATGAGTGAATGAAGATTTCTTACTTACTACTTTTTATTTACTCCTTTTCTATTTATTCAATGTAAGTTTCATGGAGTAAACTTTTCCCGGTACCGGATTGAAATTGTAAGAAGCGCTTTCAATAAATTTTACCACTTCATTTTTTGCCGTTTGGCTGTCCGTGTTTATGTATGTGATATAAGCTTTACCGGTTTCTTCGATGATGTAATCAACATCTACTAAAGCTGCTTCTTTTTCAGATGTATTATTTTTTACGATGTCCTCTGTGAAATTGATCCGTTCCACAATGATTTCGTTTTTTTCAGATTTGCAGTTTTTTACTGTTTTTGCTGAAGCTGTGTTGGTGAGTGCAGGTAACATTACAAATGTCAAGGCTGCGATAATTAGATTGTTCATGTGATTTATTTTTAGTTTATGTTGTTACCAAGTATTTGATGATACAAAGATAAGTATAAAACAATGAATTATGCAATACATAGTAGTAAAATTTAACAAAATAAATTTTAATTACTTGATAATCAATACTAATTATTTTTAAATATTTTTTATAAAAGGGATTTTTAAAACTAAAAGCACCATTTTTTATGTATTTTTGAGAAATGAAAAAAGCTTATTTGAGATATAAATTACTTTTTTGCCTTCTTTTTTTCGCAATTTCCGGCTTTTCAGCTATCAGCGAATCCAATAAATCACCTTATGATGTAGTGTATAATCATACACATTTCATGAAAAAAAGTACATATGATGAACTGAAAGCTGCAAACTCTTTCAATATAGAAAATAAGAAAAAACGCATTGAAGCAGCAATAATGCTTAAAGAAATTCTGGATGTAAGAATTGATCAGAGTTCAATGTTAGGAAAAGCACCTGATGATCCGAATTATACTGATTCTATGACGCACAGGCATATTTTTGTTTTGTATGATAAACTGCCTCAGATATATGTTGAAAAGGTTGGTGAAGAATGGTTTTATTCTCAATCTTCTGTAGATGCATTATCACAGCTGCATAAAAAAATATTTCCATTTGGTACTAATATATGGGCAAAATGGTTTCCGATAAAACCAAATGTAGAATTTCTCAGACTCTATATATGGCAATGGATTGGCATCGGAATTATTCTTTCTGCATTTTTATGTTGCTTTTTTTTATTCAAATATTTTTTCCGGTTTATTTTTTACAGAATAGTATTTAAAAAATATGTCAATGAAATTCAGAATTTAGATAAATTAAAAATGGCAGCAAATTTAATTTCAGTATGGATTGGATTTAAAATACTGCAGCTTTTCGTGCCGACCTTATTTATCAATCCAAATTATTCAATGCCGCTCATCAGGGGGATTAATTTTGTGTCGGCCTCTCTGATGGTTTTGATTATTTACAAACTGGTGGAGCTTTTTATTTTTTACGCAAAAATATATGCGGAACACACGGAGACAAAATGGGATGATCAGATCGTGGTAGTGATGCAGAAGTTTATGAAGTTTATTGTTATCTTCTTAGGTTTATTTTTTGTTTTAAATACATTAGATGTAAATATTGCGACCATCATTGCAGGCTTGTCTGTAGGTGGTTTGGCATTGGCATTAGCAGCTCAGGATACAGTAAAAAACTTTATAGCATCTGTGATGATATTTATTGATAAACCCTTTAAAATAGGGGATACTATCAGAGGCGATAATTTTGAAGGAACAGTTTTAGAAGTTGGTTTTCGTTCCACCCGTGTTAAAACATTAGATGATTCGGTAGTATATATTGCAAATGCAAAGTTGTCAGAAATGACAATTGATAACAGAGGTCATCGTGTATATAAAAAATATAAAACAGAAATTC
>JAYVPA010000050.1:0-8738 GCA_043757615.1 Sphingobacteriales bacterium
CTGCGTAATTATTGCTGATAATTTATTCATGAATCCAGGAATTACAGAACGCTTTCTTTTAAACATGGCATTTAATCCAATGCTCGCCACTTCCTCAGATGTTTTCAGCATACTTGCTACCAACTTGTTTACTTTTACTTCAGCAACCTCAAAGAATTCAGTTTTAGTTGCTCCTGGATATAAAGTAGTTACAGAAACGCCGCTATTTTTTAGTTCATAATCCAATGCTTCGCTGAATAGCATAACATAGGCTTTTGTAGCTGAATAGGCAGAGAAATATGGCGATGGCTGGAATGCCCCTACAGATGCAACCTGTAAAATATATCCTGAATTATTTTTCTTCATCTCCGCACCAAATAAATAAGTAAGAGATGTAAGCGTTACCATATTCAGTTGTAACATCTTCACTGTTTTTTCAATAGGTGTATTAAAAAAATCACCGGAAGTACCAAAACCTGCATTATTGATTAATATACCGGGAATGAGCTTATTTTGTTGTGTATATTGTAATAATTTTGCAGGCGCATCATTTTCGGTTAAATCCAAAGAAACTACATGAATATCAATTTGTGCAGATTGAAGAATTTCCTGTTTCAGGCTTTCCAGTCTGTCTGTTCTTCGCGCTACCAAAACAAGATTATATCCTTTTTTAGATAGTATTTTAGCAAAATCCAAACCTATTCCACTGCTCGCGCCTGTTACTATTGCATATTCTTTATTCATGAATCTAATTTGAGAAGATAAAAATAGTCAAAATAAAATCATTCCGCTTATTCATCATTTCTGTGATTTCTTATTTTTTATTTTTTGAGCACACAGAATATCCATTTGTCAGTATCAAATGGTTTTATGTTTATGGATATTTCATCATTAAACATTATTTTTGCCATATGACGCACGAACAGAAATTACAGGAATTAGAACAAAAGAAACAAGAAGCATTATTAGGCGGCGGACAAAAACGTATCGATGATCAGCATAAAAAAGGTAAGCTGACAGCACGTGAACGCCTGGATTTGTTGTTAGACAGCGGCAGTTTTGAAGAGTTGGGTATGTTGATTACACACAGGTCTACAGATTTTGGTATTGATAAAGAAAAATATTTGGGTGATGGCGTGGTAACAGGTTATGGAACAATACATGGACGTTTAGTCTATGTTTTTTCACAGGATTTTACAGTTTTTGGTGGTTCTTTATCAGAAACGCATGCTGAAAAGATTTGTAAAATAATGGATTTAGCAGCGAAGACTGGAGCACCTGTGATTGGTTTAAATGATTCAGGAGGTGCACGAATTCAGGAAGGTGTAGTTTCATTAGGTGGTTATGCTGATATCTTTCACAGAAATGTTCAGTTCTCTGGTGTTGTGCCGCAGATTTCTGCTGTAATGGGTCCATGCGCGGGTGGTGCAGTGTATTCGCCGGCAATGACGGATTTTACCATGATGGTTGAAAATACATCGTATATGTTTGTTACCGGACCAAACGTAGTGAAGACAGTTACACATGAAGAAGTTACATCTGAAGAATTAGGCGGTGCGATTACGCATGCAACTAAAAGTGGCGTGACACATTTTACAGCAAAAAATGAAGTAGAATGTATTAATCAGCTAAAACAATTATTGAGTTACTTACCTCAGAACTGTGAAGAAGCTGCTCCAAATTATCCATATGAAACAAAAGGTTCGGAGACAAGAGAATCACTAAAGAATATTTTGCCAACGAATCCAAATCAGCCGTATGATATCCGTGATGTAATTGCACAGACAACAGATGAAAATTCTTTTTTTGAAGTGCATAAATTATTTGCAGAAAACTTAGTGGTCGGGTTTGCAAGAATAGCTGGCAGAAGTATTGGCATTGTTGCCAACCAGCCTGCATACTTAGCAGGAGTTTTAGACATTAACAGCAGCAGGAAAGGAGCTAGGTTTACGCGTTTTTGTGATGCCTTTAATATTCCGTTGTTAGTATTGGTGGATGTTCCGGGATTTTTACCAGGTACTGATCAGGAATGGCACGGTATCATTGTAAATGGTGCCAAATTATTATATGCATTGAGCGAAGCTACAGTTCCTAAAGTAACTGTGATTACTCGGAAAGCATATGGCGGTGCGTATGATGTGATGAATTCAAAACATATTGGTGCAGATATGAACTTTGCGTGGCCAACTGCAGAAATTGCGGTGATGGGACCGAAAGGTGCTGCAGAAATAATCTTTAAAAATGAAATAAAAAAAGCTTCAAATCCTGAAGAAAAATTACAGGAAAAAGTAGATGAATATACAGAAACATTTGCAAATCCATATAAAGCTGCAGCCCGTGGTTTTATTGATGAAGTCATCAGACCGGAAGAAACCAGGATTAAGCTGATAAAAGCATTCAAAATGCTGGAAAATAAAGTAGTGAATTCCCCTAAGAAAAAGCACGGAAACATCCCGTTGTAGTTTAGTGAAGATTTAATTCAATTATTCACACAAAATTCATAATTTTGTGTGAATACTTTTTTATGAAAAAAATCTTCTTTATTATTTGTTGTGTTTCGGTTATAATGACGGCTTGTATTCCGACAGGCACCGAGCCAACTATCAAAGCAAATGACCTTACTTTAAATCTGTCTAAAATATGCATAAGTTCATGCTGCTATGCAAACGGAAATCTGGCAATATACAGATCTATGCTGGCAAAACATCCGGACTTATATATCGCCATGGGTGACAATATGTATGCAGATAATATCATCAGCAATCCTGATTATCCCGCATGGATACAGTCGCAGTATGATTTATTAAAAAATAATTATGATTACAAAAATTTCCGTGCTGCAGTTCCGAGTATTGCTACCTGGGATGACCATGATTATGGTTTAAATAATGCAGGAAAAGAATTTCCATTCAAACTGCAGTCAAAGGATAAATTCATGCAGTTCTGGCAACTTCCTTCTACCCATGATATAAGAACCCATGATGGTGTTTATACATCTTATTTGTATGGTGATGCCGCGCACAAAGTACAGGTTATTATGTTAGACTGCAGAAACTTTTTAGATGTAGTCAGCGGAGAGCCGATTACAGCAACTTCTGATACTACTAAAACTATTTTAGGTGCTACACAATGGGGCTGGTTCAGACAGCAACTTTTAGTACCTGCAACGATTCGTATTGTTGTTTCCAGTACACAATTATGTACCGCTCACAATGGCTGGGAAGCATGGGCAAACTATCCACACGAACAGGACAAATTCTACAAAGCCATTAAAGATGCAAATGCTAACGGTGTTTTTGTAATAAGTGGGGATGTACATTATGCAGAAGTCAGCAAACGTTCACCTACCGGTCAGTACCCAATCTATGATTTTACTTCAAGTGGTTTAACGCATGTAGAAAACAATACATCTGTGAATCCCTACAGAGTTGGCAATGCATACAGAGGTTTGAATTATGGTATCTTAAATATCGACTGGAATGCGAGTCCTGTAACTATACGATATGATGCTTGTACGTATGATGGAAGTGTTCAAATGCAAAGCACTATAAATTTAGATGAGTTAAAATTCTAAACAGTTCAATTTTCTAAAATAGAAAAGTCGTCTTATGCAGACGACTTTTTTATTTTCTTTTAAATAATCTATTTATCTTTTGCAATAAAGAACATACCCAGACTGAAAATGAAATTTCTGTAATAATATCTTGGAGTAGGATCAGGTTTTATTTTATATCGGATGTTATTGTTCATATCTAAACTACATCTCATATCTGCATAAATGGAAATTTTATTACTTATTTTATATTCATAACCAATACCAATCGGTAAGATGATGTCATATCTTCTGTAAGCAATATTATCATCGTCTACATTATTGTCATAAGGAAATTTTTCACCTTTTTTCGTTCCGTCCTCATATTTGGTAATTTGTCTGTTTGTCAGTGCATACCCAAACCCAACGCCTAAATAAGCATTCACAAAAGATTTCTCTTTTATTGGGATTACTACTTTAAAATTTACCGGCACTTCAAAATAAAATCTTCTTCTGAAAACTTTATTAATACCATTTAAGCCATAATATTTCAGGCTGAATCCTTTTTCAATAATGTGAATTTCAGGTTGAATGGCAAAATATTTTGAAAGTTTTATTTCCATAGGAATTGCAGCATCCATAGCAAGTATTTTATCATTGATATCGGAATAATAGTTGTCTTTTATTTTTGAAATATTTAATCCGGCGCCAACACCTATCTTAAATCCTGCTTTTGAGAAACATAATAAGGAAGAAGAAAGTAATAAGTAGAGAAATAGTTTTTTCATAATTTTTTTTGTAAAACTATTCAGAAAAAGTATATTGTAAAATACGTTCTGACAGGTATTTAATGCTCTGTGCCAGTACGTAGATTATTTAAGCTTTTTTTGCATTATTTTAAAGAGATAAATTGTACATTTGCAGTCTGAAAATCAATTAAAAGCAAGTTGATTAAAGATGATGTCTTCATTTAAACTTATGACATTATAAATATTTTCTATATTCAAAATTTTAAATTTCAGTTTAACTTAGTAAAAAAACACAATGAAATATTCTATAGACAAAAAAGCAGAAGAATTTTTATTCCAATATTTGAATAACGCATCCCCGACAGGTTTTGAAGCTGAAGGACAAAAAATATGGCTGAACTACCTGAAACCATATATCGATGAATATCATGTTGACCATTACGGTACTGTATATGGTGTAATTAATCCGGATGCTGAATTTAAAGTAGTAATAGAAGCACATGCGGATGAGATTTCATGGTTTGTGAGTTATATAGGTGATGACGGGATGATTAATGTTATCCGTAATGGCGGCTCTGACCATATGATTGCACCTTCTAAACGCGTGAATATCCATACTAAAAAAGGTATTGTAAGGGGTGTTTTCGGTTGGCCTGCAATTCATTTGAGAGATACTTCAAAAGATACTTCACCAACCATAAAAAATATTACTATAGATGTGGGTGCATCCACAAAAAAAGAAGTGGAAGCCATGGGTATTCATGTTGGCTGTGTAATCACTTATGAAGATGAGTTGATGGTATTGAATAAAAAATACTACACAGGCAGAGCTTTGGACAACAGAGTTGGTGGCTTTATGATTGCTGAAGTAGCACGTTTATTAAAAGAGAGTAAAACCAAATTACCATTTGGATTATATATCTGTAATTCAGTACAGGAAGAAGTTGGTCTGCGCGGAGCTGAAATGATTGTCCGTAAAATCAATCCGAATATTGCAATTATTACGGATGTTTGTCATGACACAACCACACCCATGATTGACAAAAAAGAACATGGTGATTTTAAATGCGGTAAAGGTCCTGTGGTTACCTATGCACCTGCCGTTCACGGCATCATTCGTGAATTAATTTTAGATACTGCAGAAAAAGAAAAAATCGATATTCAGCGTGATGCGGCAAGCAGGGTTACCGGTACGGATACAGATGCTTTTGCTTATAATGGAGGCGGGGTTCCAAGTGCATTGATTTCATTGCCATTAAAATATATGCATACAACTGTTGAAACTGTTGCTAAATCTGATGTGGAAGGTGTTATCAAATTAATTTTTGAAACATTGAAAAAAATCACACCGAAAATGAAATTGAAATATTTGCATTAAGCAGTTTTTTTATCAGTCCGATAATTTGATTTCATCAACAAAATAAAATAAATTGTATATTGAACCTGTAAGCATTACTTACAGGTTTTTTTATGCTACGTCTGACAAAAATATTAATTGAAACAAATCTGTTTATTGCTATTGCGGCAGTACTTTTCTTATGGGCAAATATTCATTTTCTGGATTTACATCTTATATCATTCTGGATTCTGACAGGGCAAGTTTTTTTTTCTACCTGGTTTATTTATCAAATAAGCAGATGGATTTATTATAAAAAAGGAGAGTACACCAATAAAGAAGAATTAGTTGTTCAATGGTTTGAAAAATATCCGAAATTCAACCAGATTACTATATATGGCTCGGGTTTGTTTGCAATTGTATTTACTCTTTTTTTAAAAATAGATACAATCGTTGTTCTGCTTTTTATCGGAGGTATTTCAGTCTTATATCCGATTCCTATTTTACAGCCATTTGGAATAAAGACACGTCTTCGTGATTTTCCATTCGTGAAAATATTTTTGATTGCACTCGTATGGTCTGTCACATCAGTAATTTTACCTGCAATAGAAGCCTCCGTTGATTTTCATACAAGAAAAGATGTGCTTATTTTATTAGTCGCACAATTTATTTACATTTTATTCATCACCTTACCATTTGATATTAATGATGCAAAATCAGATAAAGTATCAAACATTAAAACAATTCCTGCAGTATTTGGCGTTAAAGTATCAAAATTTATTGGATTAATTTTAGGCATTATATACGCAGTTGCTGTTTTATTCCTTTTTATGATAGTAAACTGGAACCACATGCCGAACAAATATTTAAATGATTTGACCATTATTTTAATTTGGATTTTACTAATGTTGTTACAATTATTCACATTTATTAAATCCGTATCTGCGTCTAAATGGATGATAAAAATTATTTATGATGGTAGCATGATCATTTATTTCTGCATCATTTTCTTCACAAAAGTTAGATAAGAAACAAAATTAAATTAACAGGTTTTTTTGTTATAGTAATGTGAACTCTGTTTTTTTTAACAAGAGTTTTTTATATTAGAGTTGCAACATCATGGCAGACTTCGGATTGATAGAAACTATAAAAGTAATAAACGGCAGGATAGTCTTTAAAAATCTGCACGTAAAACGATTATATAATAGTTTAAAGGTTATCAATGTTGATGAAACAGAATACAAAGTGGAAGACAGGATTTTACGTTTACTCAAATATGAATGCATTGAAAAAGGATTGAAAAATTTCAGATTAAGATTAGAAATACAAAAAAACAGAGCGCATGATTACATGCCGGAAATTTCTGCATTAAAATGGAATTGTACCTTGAAACCTTTGGAAAATGTAAAATATAAATTGAATGATAAGGGTTTAAAGTTAACTATTCTGCCAAAACATAAAAAACTCATTGATAAATTTGCAAATCTGAAACATACAGACAGAGCAATTTATGAAGCAGCATTAAGTTATGCACGAGAAAATAACTTTGATGATGCAATAGTCATGAATGAAAACAACTCAGTTGCTGATGCTTCTATTTATAATATTTTTGTCATAAAAGATAATATTGTTTATACGCCGCGATTGGAAGATGCACCTGTAAATGGTGTGCTGCGTGAATTATTACTGACACGTTTGCCCGACACAAAGATTGTAGAGAAATCTATTTCTGTATTGGATATTTATAATGCAGATGAAATATTTTTGACCAATGCATTGCGTGGAATTCGATGGGTTGAATCTGTCGATGAAATAAATTATACAAAAAAGATGACTACACAAGTCTTTGAAGAATTTAAAAATGTTGTCTTTGAACATTTCGGTGAACATCTGGTTTAGTATTCGTGTCACATCAAAATATATCTGTCCACTGGTTTCGAAGGGACTTACGATTGCATGATAATGCAGCATTGTACCATGCATTAAAATCCGGTTTTCCTGTTTTGCCAATATTCATTTTTGATACCAATATTTTAGATGAGTTAAAAGAAAAACATACGGACTTTACAGAAGATAAACGTGTTGCTTTTATTTATCGGGAAATAAGCAGATTAAAAAATGAATTAAATACATTTGGAAGTGATTTGTTAGTTTTATACGGTAACCCAATAGAAATCCTGCAACAATTTCTTGAAGAATATCAAGTTCAAAAAATCTTTACAAATCATGATTATGAACCTTATGCAACTGAACGTGATAATCAGATAAAATTATTATTGAATAAAAATAAGATTGAATTTCATACGTATAAAGACCAGGTTATCTTTGAAAAGAATGAAGTAACTAAAGATGATGGCAAACCTTATACTGTTTATACTCCTTACAGTAAAAAATGGAAATCGAAACTGAATGATTTTCATTTAAAATCATATCCAACAGAAAAGTATTTTCCCAATTTGTTTAAAATAAAAGATTCACAGAAATTAATTTTATTAAAAGGTATGGGATTTGCGGATGGTAAATTCATTTTTCCTGCGCGTAATGTACATGATTCACTTATTCAGCATTACATTGAAACACGTGATACCCCAAGCGTTCTCGGTACTTCGCGATTAAGTGTACACTTACGTTTCGGAACTATTTCCATCCGTGAATTAGCCCGCCAGACAATTTCTGTAAATGGAGATAAATATCTAAATGAATTAATCTGGCGCGATTTTTATATGATGATAATCCATCATTTTCCAAAAGTAGTGACGACTTCATTCAATGAAAAATATGATAAAATAAAATGGCGTAATAATGAAACAGAACATACAGCATGGTGCGAAGGCAAAACAGGTTATCCGATTGTAGATGCGGGAATGCGGGAATTAAATGCGACAGGCTTTATGCATAATCGCGTACGCATGATTGTTGCTTCATTTCTTACCAAACATTTGTTAATTGACTGGCGTTTAGGAGAAGCATATTTCGCAAAAAAATTATTGGATTATGAATTGGCATCAAACAATGGCGGCTGGCAATGGGCCGCAGGAACGGGTGTTGATGCAGCGCCCTACTTCAGAGTATTCAATCCCAGATTACAAACAGAAAAATTCGATAAAGAATTGAAGTATATCAAAAAATGGATTCCTGAATT
>JAYVPA010000051.1:0-8668 GCA_043757615.1 Sphingobacteriales bacterium
TGCATCACGCCTTTCGGCATACCTGTT
Organism: Sphingobacteriales bacterium; assembly: GCA_043757615.1. Lineage (GTDB taxonomy): Bacteria > Bacteroidota > Bacteroidia > Chitinophagales > JADIYW01 > JADJSS01. The sequence continues at coordinate 28 of JAYVPA010000051.1, forward strand.
GTTCCGGATGTGTAAATGATAGTTACTAAATCTTCGAGTTTTGGAATATAATTTTTTGTAAATGGTTTTTCCTCTTTAATAATATCATCCCAGTTAACACAACCTTCTTTTCCCCAGAAAGGAAAATGTATTTTTTTTATTTTTTTAGAGACAACGTTTTTCTGTTCATCCCATTTTGGCGCTTTGCCAACAAATAATAGTTGAGATTCGCTGTGTTCCAGACAATATTTTATTACATCAGCTTGCAATGTTGGATATAGTGGAACAGAAACATGACCGCTCATCATAATTGCTAAATCTGCAATTATCCAGTGTGCGCAATTTTCAGAAAGAATAGCAATCTTGCTTTGTTTCGGTAATTTCAAGGATTGAATATAACCTGCCATCCGGCGTGCTTCGTTGCCCACACGCTTCCAGCTAAAATGTATCCATTGTGAATTATGTGCTTGTCGCAAAAAAGTCAGATTGGCTTTTTCTTCTTCGAATTGATAAAATTTTTCTAATGGTGTAATGAGCTGCATATATACTTTCAATAAGAAATAAATATAGTAAATGTAAAAGATTAATCCATGATGACGCTATGAAAGTGTTTTCATCTAAAAAGTTGAATTAGGCCAAAAGATGAGTATCGCTTTTTTTAAATCGCTGATTAAATGGTCATGAGACGAAATAAATCATGCTAATCAAAAATAATAAACTAAATCAGCGTTTAATTTTCCCAGACAACAGCATTCGCATCTGCATACCATTTTTCGTAATGAGGCGTTTTTTCTTTTTCTAATATATTGCGTTTTACTTTTAATGTCGGAGTAATCAGATTATTATCTACGGTCCACTCATCGCGCATTACCACTACCTTTTTCATTTTCTCATGTTTATCAAAAAGCTTGTTCACATCTAACATTGTTTCTTCCAGACTTTTCTCTACCACATCTTTAGCTTCTTTTTTTGCGTCAGCGGAAAGAACAACAAGAGCCATTGTTTGCGGCAGGTTTGCCCCTACCACACAAACCTGTTCTATCAAGGTATTTTTAGATAACTCCAACTCTATTGGTGCCGGTGCAACATATTTTCCTTTATCCGTTTTGAAGATATCTTTTATTCTTCCTGTGATTTTTAAAAACTCCTGCGCATCAATTTCACCCTGATCTCCGGTGCGCAAAAATCCATCTTCAGTAATAGATTCTTTCGTCTTCACCGGCTCTTTGTAATACTCTAGCATGGTGCAATCACTCTTCACCTGTATTTCTCCATCTTCACCAATTCGTACTTCACAATTTGGCATTGCTGTTCCAACAGAACCTGGTTTTCTGTTTTCTTTTCTCGTTAAATGAGAGTAGGCGCAGTTTTCTGTCATCGCATATGCTTCGCAAATAATAAAGTCGATTTTTTCAAACCAGAGCATTGCAACTAAAGGCATTGGCGCAGCACCGGTAAATAAATATTTCGCTTCATCCAGTCCCAAGCCTTTTTTTATTTTCTTTTTGATAAGATTATTTACAATCGGAACTTTTAATAAAAAATTTAACCGGTTCTGCGGCAGCTTTCCTAAAATTCCCATCTGGAATTTTGTCCAGATACGTGGAACAGCAAGAAAAACCGTTGGTTTGGTATCTGCTAAATTCGCAGGAAATAACTCCAGAGATTCTGCAAATGAAATCGTCGCACCACAATACAATCCGCCTAATTCTACCAGCATTCTTTCCGCAATATGCGATAACGGTAAATAGGAAAAGAAACGTTCATTACCGGATGCAGATAATTCTTTCATTTCTGTTAATGCCCAGCACGCTGCGTAGGAAAACGCATGAACGGAATGTACCACACCCTTAGGAACACCTGTAGTGCCGGATGTATAAATAATGGTTGCAATATCCTTTCCGTCGGGGATATAGTTTTCTTTATAAGGTTCGGTTTTAGCAATAATATCATCCCAGTTTTCATAACCTTCCTCTGTCCACATCGGAAAAGAAATTCCTTTTACATTATCCGGCAAACCATTGCGTTGTTTGCTCCAGTCGTCCAATTTTCCGATGAACGCAACTTTTGCTTCACAATGTTCTAAACAATAACGAATCAAATCTGCAGGAATAGTTGGATATAAAGGAACTGAAACATGTCCCGCCATCAGGATGGCCAAATCGCTCATAATCCAGTGCGCACAATTTTTTGAAATGATGGCAACCTTACTTTGTGGCGGTAAATTTAGCGAACGCAGGTATGCAGCCATCCTGCAAATCTCATCCTCTGCTTTCTTCCAGGAAAAATGAATCCACTCGCCGTTAAACGGTTGTCTTAAAAATGTTTGGTCAGGTTTTTGCGCTGTCCAGTAATATAATTTCTCTAATGGCGTTTGAATGGTCATAGCTTTTAAATAGTTTTAAGATAAAAAATCAGATGCCTAAATATAAAAAATTATAGTCAGTTTTTAGTAAAGAATATGTATAAAAAGATACCATTATATGGGTATGAAAATAAAACGAAAGAATTTATAAATTTCATTAAATTTAATTGATACAAAAAAACAAATTATGAAAAAGAGTACTTTAATTTTCTTAAGCCTGTTTCTGTTACTGCAAATAACTTACGCGCAAACAGAAACAGAAAAATCTGCTTTAGAAAAAGGGAAAACAGCAGAAGACAATAAGGATTATGAACAAGCTTTGAAATGGTATAAAAAAGCGCTGGCTCTTAATCCGCAAACCGGCACTACCTACTATGATGTGACCTGGTGTCAGAATGAACTGGAGCAATATGAAGATGCAGTAAAAACTGCGGCAGTGGGTGTAAAAAATGCACCGACAGCAAAATTATATTCGGAATATGGTTATGCATTATATATGCTGGACAGAAATACTGAAGCCATAGAAAAATATAAAAAAGCACTGGCACTTGATGCCGAAAGCAAGTCTGCAAATAAAGGAATTGCCGATGTTTATTTCAGCAATAAAGAATATAATACGGCAGAACCATATTACAAAAAATGCTTAGAGCTTGGCAAAGAACCGGCAGTTGCAAATTATAAACTTGGATATATTTCAAATGAAAATGAGAAATATCAGAAAGCAGTTGAATATGAATTAGCGGCAATAAAATTAGATGAAGATTATGCCAGTGCATACAACGAATTAGGTTATGCCTATAGTCAGCTGAACAGAAAATCTGACGGACTGGATAATTATTTAAAAGCGTATAATTTGAATAACGAAAGTGCTGTATATGCAGCTAATGTGGCTGATATGTATTATGGAGTGAAAGATCTGGAAGACTTAGACAAAGCACTACTATATTACAAAAAAAGCCTAGCGATTGAAAATAAAAGTGCAAAATCAAATTATAAAGCGGGCTGGATATTAAATGAAAAAGAAAAATATGATGAAGCAAAACCATACTTATATAAGGCCGTGGAATTAGATCCTAAATACTCTGAGGCATGGATTGAATTAGGTTGGATTGAATTTTCAAATGGCAATAATTCTGCAGCCGAATCAGATTATTTAAAAGCATTGCAATACAATTCAAAATCAGAATTATCAAGATACTATCTTGGTCAGATTTATATCAAACAAGGAAAAACAAGTAGTGCACAAAAAATGGTAGAAGAGTTGAAAAACATGGATTCTAAGTATACAGATAAGCTGAAAGCTAAGATGTAAGAAAAATACTTTAGCAAAAAAAGCCATCCGCCAGCTGACGGATGGCTTCTCTTTTTATTTTAAAAAATTAATTACAAGATAGAAATTGATTTTGCTTTTTTCACTTCTTCCGTTTTTACTTTCTTTGGAATAGAAATATGTAAGATTCCGTTTTCGTATTTCGCAGCAATATTTTCAGCATCTACACTTTCTTCATCTAACGTAAAATTTCTTTTGAAAGATGAATAAGAAAACTCTTTACGGGTAAATTTTGATTGCTCGTTGATTTCTGTTGCTTCAGTTTTTTTAGCAGAAATGCTCAATACATTTTCATTCAATTCTACTTTAAAGTCTTCTTTTTTCAAACCCGGAGCAGCTACTTCTAAAGAAAACTCTTTCTCATTTTCTTTTATATTTACTGAAGGTGTACTTTTTACCAATTGATTTGCATTGAAATCGAAAAAATCTTTTCCCAACAAATCGTCAAAGAAGAAACGGTTGCTGGCAGGAACGCCACATTGTGTTTTTACTAATGTTCTCATATTTTTTACTTTTTAGTGATTAATAATTACAAATGATATTTTTCAAATGTTATACCAACTAACTAAAAATTAAAAAATACGGACAAATTGTCCGTATTTTTTAATTAAAACTGTCAATATTTCTTATTTTCTTGGAATTATAGTACAATCTTTGTTAGAAGCAGTTGTTTTAATCATAACCGAATCTGTAACTCTTGCCATGACAGAATCCGAAACAGTTCTATTTGCATCCGAATTTGCCTGCAGATATGCGTTCATTTTATCGGCACTTGCCTTAAATGCTTTCAACATCATAGGTCTCATCATTATTCTGCTCATCAGTTTACTGAATATGCCATTTGAAGGGCTGTCCATAGCGCTGGTCAGTTCGGTGCCGCTTTCTACCGGTTTTAGAATATATTCAGACATCGCATCATCATAACCTTCAAAATGAACTTTACATTGAACGTATTGATTTGGATTAGATTCACTTATGGTTAGTGAACCGCTGCCTAATTCCTTCTTTTCACTTTTCCAGGAATAACTTGCACCTACGCCAGAAGGAATATCATTGTATGTAATACTCATTTTATCGTCTTGTGCTTGCCAGTACGACCAGTTTTTCCAGTTTTTCATGGTATTTATCTGGTTAAATACTGCTTCGGGTGAAGCTTTGATTACCTGAGTTTGGGTTACTCTGCAATCGTCTGACATAAAGAACGTACTTGCTACAGCAGCCAACAATAATGCAACAACTGCAATTCCAATCCATTTTAGTATTTTCATATGATTTGTTTTAGTAATACCAAGATACTAATTAAATCCTGGAGGAAATATTAAGTTTTAAAAGAAAGATTTACCTCAGTTTTTCATTATTACGGTGCCTTTCTGCATCTCGTATTGTTTTCTTTATCAGATTTTTTTGCAATGCATCTGTCAGATTTACACCTGTTTGATTGGCAATACACATCAGCACAAATAACACATCCGCTAATTCATCTCCCAGCTCTTTATCTTTATCAGATTCTTTAAAAGATTGTTCTCCGTATTTTCTTGCAATTATTCTGGCCACCTCACCAACCTCTTCCGTCAGAATCGCCATATTGGTCAGTTCATTGAAATAACGGATACCGGTTCTGTTTATCCAGGTATCAATGGTGTCTTGCGCCTCTTGTATTGTCATTGTGTTAGTTTGAACTAAAAATAGTAAGTTATTTGTACTTTTGTGAGGAAATGAACATTATTCTTATTACAGGAGCGACGGCTGGATTTGGTGAAGCATCCGCACATCTTTTTGCTAAAAACGGCTGGAATGTAATTATTACAGGAAGACGAAAAGAACGACTGCAAAAATTAGAATCAGCATTAAAATCAGCCTATAAAATTGATGTAATCAGTTTGTGTTTCGATATAAGAAAACTGGAGGAAGTACAGCAGGCAATTTCATCTTTAAAAGATGACTGGAAAAATATTGATGTTTTATTGAATAATGCAGGTTTAGCTGCAGGTCGAGGACCAATACAGGAAGGTTTGTACGATGACTGGGAGCAAATGATAGACACGAATGTAAAAGGTTTGCTATACATGACGCGTGAAGTTGTGCCCTTTATGATTGAACGTAAAAAAGGACATATCATAAACGTGGCTTCACTTGCAGGCTGGGAAACTTATGGCGGCGGTAATGTTTACTGCGGTACCAAGCATGCTGTGCGTGCCATCACCAGAAGCACAAGAATAGATCTGGTACAATACGGCATAAAAGTTTCCGCTATTAGTCCGGGAGCTGCAGAAACAGAATTTTCATTAGTGCGTTTTAAGGGCGATGCGCAAAAAGCAGAATCCATGTACGACGGCTATCAGCCATTAAGTGCTACGGATGTGGCGGAAAGCATTTATTTCATAGCAACACAACCGGCGCATGTAAACATTGAAGAAATATTAATTCAGCCAACCGCACAAGCCAACGCAACAATTACACATAAACAATAACATAAACTCACCGTCATTCCGAACATAGAGAGGAATCTGTTGAACCCGAAGCACAAATTAAATGTTATTAATAAAAAATACACAATATGGAAAAAACGACAACAAATATACCGGTGATGATTTATACTGAATCGACACCAAATCCGAATACCTTAAAATTTGTAACCAACAAAGCCTTGTTGCTGAATGACATGGTTGAATTTCAATCTGTGGAGGAAACGAATGAAGCACCTTTAGCAAAAGCATTATTTGGTTTTGATGGTGTAACAAATGTTTTTATCACCAATAATTTTGTTACCATCACTAAGAAAGAAGAATTGTTGTGGACAGAAATCATGATTCCGATAAAGGATTTTTTGAAAAAATATATTGATGATGGATTGTCTATTTTGAATGAAAATTTTGTGAAAGCTACCAAGACTGCGACGAATGATGTAAACGATGATGATAGTGACGTTGAAATCAGAATTAAAGGAGCTTTGGATAAATATGTAAAACCGGCTGTAGAAATGGACGGCGGAAATATTTCTTTCGTAAAATTTGAAGAGGGTAAACTTACCCTGCAATTACAAGGCTCCTGCAGCGGCTGCCCTTCATCAACAGTTACACTAAAACAAGGCATCGAAAATTTACTGAAACGTTTTGTTCCTGAAGTACAGGAAGTAGTTGCGGAGAATGAGTAATTGCTGATAGAACGCGAAATAATGTGATTTTATGAAAATTAAAAAACTTATTTTTGGTTGCTTATTGTCGATTGTAGTTTTCTTATTTATTTTAATAGTTACTCTAATTATTGTAGGTAGATTTTATCCAGAGTTTGCTCTTGGAGTTATAGTAATTTTACACGGGATATTACAATTCTTGATTTATTGTATATCAAAGATTTTTTAAATAAAAATGTAGTTCATAATTCAGACAACACTTTGCATCTTTGCTCCTTTGTGTGAAATATCTTAATCATTTTGAAAAAAAACCAAACCAATCACAATAATCACCTAAATCATAGTTCAGACAACAATTATCAAATCATTAACTACACACATCTTTCCACAAAAAACACTAATTTTAATTTCAAATGAAACTAATTATCAATCTATATAATTGTTGTTGCTCTTGTCTGTAGTAGACGGATAGCTTGATTTTTATATAAAAAACAAATGCCTATCTGTAAAAAGATAGGTTTTTTATTAAATAGATTAAAGAAATGAGACGATTAGACAATCTTCTTAAATCTTAAATCTCAAATCTGAATTATGAGTGTAACAATTACCAAAAACATTTCGCCGGAAGCAGCAAGGGATATCTTTGAACTGCAGCAAAAAATCAATTCGTTTAAAAACGAAGAAATGCCGGAAGATAAGTTCAAAGCATTTCGTTTAACACGTGGCGTTTATGGACAGCGTCAACTCGGCGTGCAAATGTTTCGCACAAAATTCCCATTCGGAAAAATCACACCCAAACAATTGGTACGCGTTGCTGAATTATCAGAATTATATGCAAGTTCAAATCTGCATTTAACGACGAGACAAAACATACAATTACACTATGTAAAAGTAACCGACGCGCCTGCCATCTGGGCAGGACTGGAAGATGTTGGGGCAACAGGCCGTGAAGCCTGTGGAAATACAGTGCGTAACATTACTGCATCTTCAAAAGCAGGAATTGACCCGGATGAATTATTTGATGTATCACCATATGCGCAGGCGGCATTTGAATTCTTTTTGCGCAATCCTATTTGCCAGGATATGGGCAGAAAAATAAAACCTGCTTTCTCTTCTTCTGATAAAGATTCTGCTTATACTTTCTTACATGATTTTGGTTTTATTCCGCGAATTGAAAATGGCGAACGCGGGTTCAAATTAGTGGTTGGCGGAGGCTTGGGTGCGCAGGCAATCTTAGCGCAAACAGCCTATGAGTTTTTGCACGAAGACCAGATTATTCCATTTATGGAGGCAGCATTACGTGTGTTCGACAGATACGGCGAACGTGTGCGCAGACACAAAGCACGTATGAAATATTTGGTGAAGGATTTAGGATTAGAGAAATTTTTGGAATTAGTAGAAGTAGAACGCAAAGCCAATAAAGTAAAGCATTTCAAGATTGATATAACAAAAGTGGAAGTTGGTACACCAACACATAATAACATTGCACCACAAGTAGAAATTGAAGATGAAAAACGTTATGAAGATTGGTTAAGAGCTAATGTTTTTGAACAGAAACAAAAAGGATTTTTTGCGGTGGCGTTGAAAGTGACCAAAGGCGATGTGAAGCCAGATGAAGCAAGAACCATTGCTGCACTCGCACAAAATTATGCATCAGAAGATATGCGCATTACCATGAATCAGGGATTGTTATTGAAGTTTGTGCGCAAGGATTCGTTGCCTTATTTCTATCAGGAATTAAATAAAATGCATTTTGCAAATCCGGGTTTTGATTCGATTGCAGACGTTACTACTTGTCCCGGAACAGACACTTGTAATTTAGGTGTTACAAACA
>JAYVPA010000052.1:0-31264 GCA_043757615.1 Sphingobacteriales bacterium
ATCTTTTATGACCTCGCCGACGTCCAACAATATTACTTTACTGCTTTTTCCAGTAATTCGTAAAATTTCTGTGCGGTAACTGACCAATCGAATAATTTAGCTCTTTCCATTCCTTTTCCTGATAATTCCTGTCTTAATAGTTCATCGGCAGCGATGCGTTTCATTGCTGCCGATATTTCATCTATAGATGTCGGATTTACTAAAACCGCTGCATCGCCGGCTATTTCTTTGCAGGATGTTGTATCAGAAGTAACAACAGGTATACCACATGCCATCGCCTCCACAATCGGTAAACCAAAACCTTCATGCAGAGAAACGAAAACCAATCCAAGTGCATGCTGATAATACTCGATTATTTTTTCTTCAGAAACATTGAAGTTTATTATTTCTAATCCTTTAATTTTTTCCTTTTGTTCATATGGTTTCACAAGAGCTGCCAAACGAGGCCGGGTATTTTCGTCCAGTAATTTATACGCTTTTATCAATCGTTCAAAATTCTTCTTTTTCTGGTAAGATATTACTGTCAGAAAATAGGGTTCAGTATTGTTTTTGTCAGTTGAAGGTTTAAATTTTTCATGGTCTAAACCATTCCACACTGCCTTTATTTTTTCTCCTGGAAAACCGACCGAGTTTATTAATTCACTTCTACTGTATTCACTTACTGTCATCACCTGCGAAATATACGGCTGCATCAGTTTCCATTTCAGACGCTCTTTCCATCTTTTTATTTGGCCGGATAATTTATCTTTAAAAGAAAAATAAAAAATATCTAATGGCAAAGTAAACATCGCCATGCCGTGTACTGTTAATACTAATGGTTTGTTTGTTTTTCTGAATGCAAGCGATGGCGCCCCCCCCCCCCGCAGCGCGGGTCCCAGTATACATCTACATTTGTTATTGGTAATTCTTCTAAGATTTTGAAAACAATAAATTCAACCTTATATTTTTCTTTTAGTACTGACATTATATTTCCAGCACAATATTTCATGCTGTAAGGTGTAGACTCAGGCAAATAAACGGCAACCTTCATTGTTTTTTATTCAGATTAATTAACGGTATATAAACTATATAAAATCCGAATGTTCTTTTAATATAAACCGCACCGATGACATTCCACAAAATCATGCTGACAGCATTCGCAATAGCAGCACCTCCGATTCCATATCTTGGTATTAAATATAAATTGATGGCGATATTGATTATTGCTCCGAAAAAAGAAATATTTCTGAATTGTTTGTGATAACCTGTCGCGTTTAATAACTGTGCTACCGGCCCGCAAACAGTATTTATTACCTGACCTACCGTAAGTATAGATAAACATAGCGCTCCTTTCATGAATTCATTTCCATACAGCCACATTACATATTTTGAGAAGAAAAGTAAAATAATAAAAACCGGCAAACTCAATAGGAAAATTAATTTTGATGATTTACAGGAAATGCGTTGCACTTCTTCCAGATTACCTTGCGTATATAATTGTGTCATTTTTGGCTGCACGGTTGTATTCAATGCCACTAATAAGGTAGCGGCCAGCATAGAAATATTTGTACATGTTTTATAGATACCAACTAAGTCTGTCCCTACATGATAAGATTTTAAAATAAAAACATCTGCACTATTTGTTACTAAAAATGCTGCATATGTCATCAGCATAGGAAATGCAACCGTCAGAATATCCTGATGATTTGTCGCCTGCAAGGGTTGTTCTTTACGGGCAGGCTGATGAAAATATTTATAAACCGGAACCAGAGAAAACAACCACGGCAAGACGCACAATGTTGTCCAGTGCAGATATATCGGATTATTAAACCTGAAAAAGAAAAAAGTAATCACAAATAAAACAACCAATCGTATCCCGGTAGGCAGAATCAATGACATGTTTGCGGTATGCACTTTTAATGCTGCACGCAGACTGAAATAATTCAATTCACCTAAAACAAAAAATGGCAGAAACAATCCGGAAATCCTGAATAGCCACACCATATCAGGCTCATTCCAGTAACGCGATAACCATGGTGAAATCACATATAAGATGCCCGCAGAAATCAAAGAAAAAAATATTATCAGTTGATTTCCTTTCAAAAAAACACTATATGCAGATTTCAGATTATATTTTTCACGTAATTCCGGAATGAGTTTTTGCAGCGCTTCTTTTACGCCAAAATTGATGAAGATGGCAAAAATTCCCATTACTGTTACAATCAGGGTCAGCCTGCCGGATGCTTCTGCGCCATAGTATCTTCCTATTAAAACACCGGAAATAAAACGCAATCCTTGTACAAAAAATAAGGTAATAGCCGTAGATATACTGCCTTTCAGTACAAAACCAAAGTTTTTATCCTGTAATGCATGTTGTAATTTGTCCTTATACGATTGAATATTCAACGGCTTCGTTTTCGTTTGCAAAAATAGGCATTGTATTTAATTGATGTACATGGCTAATTTTTATTATTTTTGGAGGCGTGTAAAAAATGCACTAAAAACGGAACATGCTATTCAATTCATTACATTTCTTAGTATTCTTTCCCATCTTTTGTTACATCTATTTTTGTGTTCCGAAACAGCATCAGTGGAAAATATTAGTAGCAGGCGGTTATTATTTCTATGGGAATTTCAGTCCGTTTTTCGCTATCATCTTATTTGTAATTACCTGCAATGATTTTTTAGCGGGTAAAATGATGGACAAAGAACTGCTGCAGGAAAAAAAGAAAAAATGGCTGCTGCTGAGCATGGCGGGAAATTTAGGTATTCTTTTTACTTTCAAATATTTAGATTTCGTCGACACCAATATCCGGGAATCATTATCGGTCATGCATATTCCCTGGTTTGTCCCTGAGCCTTGGTTTAACAACTGGGTCGTTCCTGTTGGCGTTTCCTTTCTTACTTTTCAATCTTTAAGCTACACGATTGATGTTTATAAAGGTGTAACGAAAGCTGAACAGAAATTTGGTTACTTCGCATCATTCACAGCCTTCTGGCCGGTGATGGTAAATGGCCCGATTGAACGTGCAAAAAATCTATTGCCTCAAATAAAAGAAGAACATCGTTTTGATTACGACAGAATGCGGCATGGATTATTCCGTATGGCATGGGGTCTTTTCAAAAAAGCGGTGATTGCAGACAGGCTATCTTTTTATGTAGATGATTTGTATCTGCATTACAATGTTATTTCAGGCTGGACAACCTTGGTTGGAGGTTTATTTTTTTTCATACAGGTCTATTGCGATTTTTCAGGTTATTCTGATATTGCGTTGGGTGCGGCTAAAGTAATTGGCATTGATGTAATGGAAAATTTCAAGCGTCCCTTCTTTTCAAAAAATCTCGCAGACTTCTGGACACGCTGGCATATTTCACTTTCCACCTGGCTGACAGATTATGTTTTCTTTTACCTTGGTGCTTATAAAGCAAGCGGTGCTAAAGTAATTTTCAATGTCATTTTTGTACTTGCATTATGTGGTTTATGGCATGGCGCCAACTGGCCGATGGTATTATCCTTTACTATGGTTGGTGTCTTTATGGCAATGAGATACTGGTGGCAAAGCAATGTAGTACGTGTGATCAAACCAAGTAATAGTTATCGATTATTTGACAAATATTTTCCCGATTGGGCACACAGCGTTATAACCATTCTCTTGTTCTTATTTTGTTTCTTATTATTCAGAGTGCATGTAGCAGAGGTAATGATTAATCATTCTCATCCTGACGCGCACGTAGGTTGGTTTACTATTGCAAAAACGATTTACGGAAATTTATTCAAATTTTGGACTGCAGGATATTTTTATTTATGGATGATAAATAAAGGAATTGTACAGTTTGTGATTGCCTTATTTTTTATTTTTATTTTATTTTTAACAGAAGCAATCATCGGTGATACCAAAATTGAAACAGTTGTTTTATCAAAAGATAAAACACAGCGCTGGACAATTTACATTTTATTGTTAGTAAGCATTGTCTGGTTCGGTATATTTAATAACACCTCATTTGTGTATTTTCAATATTAATGCATGTTAAAAAAAACAGTCACAAATATTATCTTCATTTCAATCATTTTGTTGATACTGTCATCGATTGTTCGATTCTTTATGCCATTTTACTGGGGCGATTCTACACAAACGGTGAAGTATGAATATTATAAAAAACATGCGGAAGAGTATGATGCAGTTTATCTAGGCGGCAGTTTAGAATACCGCCATATTGACCCTTCCGTCATTGACAGCGTTGCGCAACGCAATGGGGTAGATTTGCATTCTTTTAATCTTGGAATCGACGGGCATGGTATTGTTCAGGAATTCAGCGATCTTGACGGATTGCTGCAAATAAGAAATCCTAACTTGAAATATATTTTCTTAAGTATCAGCAGTGAGGCTTATTTTTTTCAATCCAATCTGCATACACCGAAGTGGATTTCCTGGCATTCGGGAACTTCTACTTACAGGGCCTGGAGCATCATTCCTACTTTAGATGATCCTCTAAAATTCCGTTCTAAGTACATGTACTTTTTTGGAATGAGCTGGGTAGAAAACTTATTTAATATCGGCACTGTTCCTGATATGCTGAAATTTTATTGTGATAAATCCTATCTGGATTCGAGTTATATAGGCAAAGACAAAAATGGTTTTTACCCGTATGATTATGAAGAGAATCACCTTTTCATGGAATATAAATGGGAAGATACCTTATTGCTGCAATCAAGAAAAAGATTTGAAAGTGGTGACCCGTATTCAGATACACTAAACAAGGAAATCCTGACTTCTTTTACCAATTATAAAGGCACCGAAAAACCAAATGCACCAATGACAAAATTGTGCCTGGACGCTTACAAAAAATGTGCGAAACGTGGCATTCAGGTAATTTTTATTCTACCGCCAAAAGCAAGAACGAATTATACTTTGTTACTGCCTATATTTAATGCTATGCCTGAAGGAAGCAAAATAGAATTAGCCGACATCAGAAAATATCCAAAATTCTATACCATAGAATACGGTTATAATTTTCATCATTTGAATTACAAAGGCGCAAAGTTATTCAGCAACGAAATGGCGAAGCAGGTAGTTCAATTAATGAAAGCAAAGAAAGATAGTATTTAGATTTTCCTGAAAATAATTTCAAATCGTCTCAACAGTCTTATGCACTTTGAAAGCAAAATTGCGTTGTAAGATATATGAAATGGTGACTACGATTACCGACGTCAGTAATCTTGCCGGTAAGGGATAAAAATGAAATATTTCCACCATCAGTTTTAAAAAACTGATATTCATCGCCACACATAATGCAACAACACTCAGATAATTTATTATCTGACGTCTTCCACGCACCATCGAATTTGTCCATACTACATAACGGCTCAGCAAAAAACCGGTTGGTGTGCTGATGCTGAAAGCTAAAAATAAAGAAGCAATATGCGGACTAAACGTGTAAAAAGGTGTTTTGAAATTTTGTGCGTGAAATATATAATGATAGGCAACAAAAAATAAAGCCATATCAAACACAAGGTTCATCCCGCCGCAGGCCATATATAAAAAACTTTGTTTTGGAATAAACGAAAAAAACCAGGCTCGTATGGCCAGTAAAATTTTACGGATAAAATGGGAGATTGAAATCATTAGAAATATTACAAAGATAGAAAATACAACTAATTTATCAGTGATTTGGTCAGTTCCGCAATGTTAAGATTTGTTGGGATTTTCTTAAATCTTGAATTACTGCATATACAACACGCATAATTTTCTTCTATATCGAGTTGCTGAAAATAAAATTTCTGATGGTCGCAATAAAGCTCATCAGAATTAAGCAGATGTTTTGTGTCAGATGATAAAACATGTGTTTCACTTAGGACTTCTACACCACGGCCATCGCATTTTATTGCACTTTCTTTTATTGACCAAAAATCAAAGAAAGTTTTCTGTGGATTTTCTGAACCTATAATTTCATTGCATTCAAATTCATTAAAATATCTTCCTGCGATATTGTATTTTAAAATCCGGTGTTTTTCAATATCAATCCCAACTTTCGCATGTTGTGTAATTGCACAAATCACATATTCACCCGAATGAGAAATATTAAAATCAATTTTATCATTTATAAATGGCCTGTCTTTTTCACCCACCTGAATATCCTGTAATGAATAATTTAAATGTAGTTTTTTTAATCCATACGATAAAAGCATTTTACCCAACAAAGAAGCTTGCGCACTTTCCCAATGCTTGTAAGCTCTTATATCTTTTTGAAATTGTTCCGGTAATTCCAATAGGAATTCCTGAAAAATATCTGCAGATATTTTTTCTGTATGTTTTATATAAAATATATGAATGTCGTTTTCCAACTTAAATTTTTGATTTAATAAACTCAATCACATCTTCATTATCATACATAAAAAAATGCCCCCCTTCAAAAGATTTAATTTCAAGATCAGCGGTAAAGAATTTCTTCCATCCTTTCATTTTTTCAAATGATACATTTTGTGTATCCTTCTCCCCAAATAAAATAGTAACCGGAATATCAAGCATATCTATACTTTCAAATGATTCATTAAAATGCTGCAGCAATTCAAAATCAGCACGCAGAATAGGTTCATAAAATTCTTTTAATTCATCATAAGCAAGCAATTGAGCAGGAACACCGTCATACTGCTGCACTACTTGCCAGAAATCTGCAGAAGTAATGCCAATGATATTCGGCTCCTGTTTATAAGCATCCGGGCTCAAACGTGATGCAAGAAATAAATGCGCAGGCAATGTTTTATTTTCCTGCTGTAATTTATGTGTCAGCAAAAATCCAATAATTGAACCCATGCTATTACCGATGATAAAATATTTTTCAGGCAATTGTTTTATTAATTGATGATAAACATCCTCTACTGCGGCTTGTAAGTCAGGTACAAATTTTTCAGTGAAACGATCGCTTCTTCCAGGTAGTTCAAATGCAATGCTTTCTATTTCGGGCAATAGCAATTGCTGTATATTTCTATACGCATATTTATCGCCGCCGGCATGATGTAAAAGAATTGCTTTCATTGAAAGTTGACAGTTTACAATTATGTAGTTGGCAAAATTAAACCAATTTATTTGTAAACAGATATTTTGTCAACTTTCAGTTTATTTTATAGTTGGCAGTTTTTTATCTATCTTTTTAAACCAACGTAACAAGACATTATCTTCCGCTTGTATTTCATGCCAGTCACCTGTATGCGTGTGTTCCATTTCCTGGTTAAACATAATATCTGCCATCGTAACCGCCTGCGTTGTGTCTATTTCGCCTCCGCCATAATAATTATCTATCAGATATCGATGTAAATCTTTTGGTGTATTATGAAGATGAATGATTTCCATTTTCAACTCTGAGCTCACGTGTTTTTCCATCAGACTCAAAAATTCACCGCTCATCATACTGTCAAATCCCTGTTCGCGATAAGTTTTATTAATGTCCACTTTTTGTCCTGCTTCCAATCCTAAAACTTTTGCCGCTTCTATTTGCATATATGCGAGTAACGTTTCTCTTGTAGCTTTTGGTATATGGTCGATAGATGCTGAATTATTTTTTTTATTGTCTATTGACCATTGACTATTGACCATTGACTTACTACCAAATACCGGATTTTCCCAATATACTTTCCAGTTCCAGCCGTAGTTTGGCAAAGCAACACGATTGATTTTTTTATTCTGGTAGAACTGATTCAGATCAACCGGAATACCTGCACAGTATAATTGCAGCAAGGTTTTATGAAAATATTGCACATCATCTTCGTCTCTTTTTGCGGACGATAACCATAATGCTGTTGAGTTTGTATTTGTTTGTTTGGCAAGATTTACTAAAACCGGGCTTGGTCCAACTTCCAGGTATACATCAATATTTAATTTCTTTTGTAAGTATTCAATACCCTTAGAAAATTGCACCGCGTTGCGAATATGATTTGCAAAATATTCAGCAGTTAAATCTTCTTTCGTAATTTCTTTTCCTGTAAGATTAGAAATCACAGGTATTTCAGGCTGTTTGAACGTAAATTGTTTTGTGAACAAGATGAACTTTTCTAAAATCGGCTCCATTAATCCCGAATGAAATGCATGAGAAACATTTAACGCAATCGCTTTTATTTTATGTTCTTTTAGTTTCTCAACAAAAGCATGGACATCCTCTTTCTTTCCGGAAACCGTACAATTTTTTATCGAATTCACAGCTGCAAGATCAATATTAGAATCCTTCAATAATGGTCGCAGATTTTCTTCATTACAAAAAACAGATGCCATGCTGCCTTCATTTTCCGGTAATGAATTCATCAGTGCAGCACGTGCAATGACCAGTTTTAATGCTTCTTCTAATGAAATCGCATTTGCAATAGTCAACGCAGCAATTTCACCGATACTATGACCAATCAACGCACTTGGCATCACTCCAAAACTCATCCATAATTGCGCTAATGCATATTCAACCACAAACAAAGCAGGTTGTGTGTATTTTGTCTGGTGAATCAGATTTTTATCCGGAATATTTTCACTCCACAAAACATCTTTAATAGAATGTTCCAAATGCGGCCTTAAAATAACATCACATTCATCAATTATCGTTTTAAAGATTTCAAACGTAACATAATAATTTTTGCACATGTCAAAATATTGCGCACCTTGCCCTGTGAACAAAAATGCGACTTCTGGATTTCTGTTTAATTCCGGTTTTGAGACAACATATTTCTCTGAAGTAATATCTCCCACGAAATCATTCAGACCATCCAGAATATCTTGTTTTGTATTTGCAACAATGGCTAATGTATAATCAAATTTATTTCTGCCTTTTAATAATGTGAAACATATTTCTGTTAGTGAATTATCCAGCCAGTCTTTTTCATTCATGTAATTTCGCGCTGTGTTTTTTAATGCTGTTGCATCTTTCGCACTTAATATAAAATGATATGGAGCATTTATTTCTTCTGATGCAATCTTGGGCTTGGCTTCTTCAAAAATCATATGCACATTCGTTCCGCTGTAACCTGATAAATTAATCGCGGCTCGCAATGGCTGATCGTTCTCATTTTTCCAGTCTATAGTTTCTGTTGCAACTTTTGCATTTATCTTATTCCATTCTACATCTTCATTTAATGCCGCAACATTTATCTGTGCAGGAATTTTTTTATGCTTAATTATTTCAATCACCTTAAACAACATCGGCATACCGGTTGCTGCTTCCAGATGTCCTATATTTGCTTTTACAGATCCTACATAAATCGGCTTGCTTCTTCCTTTGTATCCCTCGTGAATTGCCTGTATTTCCAGTGCATCCGTAAAACGATTTCCAATTCCGTGCGCTTCTACATAATCAATATCATTAACTGTAAGATTTGCATTCTTAAGCGCTTCCTGAATAGTAGCGATTTGTATTTCAGGATTCGGTGCCGTGAAACCATTACTTCTCCCATTGTGTTTTACAGCAGAACCTCTTATAAGCAATTCAATAGTATCGTTTGCCATTTCTGCATCTGACAATCGTTTTAAAACCACCACGCCACAGCCTTCACCACGCACGTAACCATTCGCATCATTAGCAAATGCATTGCATGCATCACTTGTGGAAAGCGATCCTAATTTAGACAAGGCAACAAATGACTCCGGTGTCAATAATAAATTTGACGAAGCAACAATTGCTGTATCAATTGTTTTTTTATTCAAATCCTCATTCGCTAAATGTATAGCCAACAAGGATGAAGCACAAGCAGCATCCAATGCATAGCTCGTCCCTTTAAAATCATATAAATAAGAAACGCGGCCGCCTGCAGTACCAAACAAAATACCCGTAGTATCATATACATCTACCAGTTCAAGATTGCCGCTTCTGAAACGCGCCTGTATATAATCCGTATTTCCAAGTGCGATATAAACGCCGGTGTTAGTTCCTTTTAAATTATCAGATGCGATGCCTGCGTTTTCCAGTGCTTCGTAAATCACCTCAAGAATCATGCGTTGCAAAGGATCCAGAGATTTTGCTTCGCGTGGTGAAATACCAAAAAACTCTGCGTCAAACGCACGTACATCATTATTTAAAAATGCACCATGTTGTGAAACTGTTTTTCCAGCAACAGAAGAATCTGTATGATAAATTTTATCTACATCAAATCTGTCTTTGGGAATTTTTGAAACTACAGATTTTTGCGCTTCCAGTAAGTTCCATAATTTTTTGGTGGATGTAATATTCCCTGCCAGACGAACGCCTGTTCCAATTACAGCAATATCTTCTTTTGGTGCAGTAGTATTTTCTTTAGCGTCTGCTAATTCCTGCTCCAGTTTTTTTATTTTAATAAGAGATTTTTGAAGAATCTCTTGCATTTGCTGTAATTGCTCACTCATTTGATTCGTATTAATACTCTATTGCGAATTTTTCCATTCATTGAATCTACTATCCAACTTAAGTTTCAATTTCTCATAATTTTCCCACGAATTTTCAACTTCATATAGAGATTCTACTTCTTGACCTAAGATTTCTAGATAATCATTAACATAATTAACAGCACTATCAAAGTCATAATAATATTTAGTAAATGCTATTCCTTCTTCATTTAAATCATCATCCCAAAACTTTTCATCACACATTTCAATTAAAAAATCACGGCCTGTCATTTCTCTTCTTTTTACCTTATTTATTTCATCAGCAGAATTAATTAAATGCATTTCACCTATTAAATTATTATCTATTATCCAAGTCAAATACATTCCAATATGTGTTCCTCCGTCTTCAGCAGGTAAGTTTTCAGGAAAATCTCCACCATAATGCCAATCCATTCTATCTATTGATGCCATAATATATCTTTCAAGTTTTATTCTACTTTGCTGTTTAATTCTTTCATCAATTCTTCTAAAGATAAACCCTTTACATCGGATTCAATATCATTTTTTACCGGAGAAAGAATTTCAGGTTCGTCTTGCTTTACGGAAAATTGTTCCTCCAATCTTAATTCATTCGCAATAAAATCTGCAAATTTTTGCACTGTCGGATATTGCCAGACCGCAGCAACATTTATCGACAAACTAAAATCGTCCTGCAGTTTGTTTTTTATCTGCAAGGCATGTAATGAATCCACACCTAATGCTTTAAATGTTTCATCTTCCTTGATTTTTGAAACGCTCAATTTTGTCGCAGATGAAATATGTTTTTTTATTCTGTCCTTGATATGTTTTTTATATTCTTCGATACTTGCAAATGTTTTCTCTTCTTTTTTTTCTGAAGTATCAGTCTTTGTCTGACTAACCACTTTACTGTAAAAATTATTATGCAAAACTGCATGATTAGATTCTGACCATTTATCAAAATCAATTTTTATTGACATTAATTGTGAAACATCACTTAAGAATAGTGCTGTAAAATAACTTGATAATTCATCGGGTTTAATTGCCGTCACGCCTTGTTCTGCTAATCTGTCGGCACGATTCTCTTGTCTTGCTGCTAATCCGATTTCTGCAATCGTTCCAAAATCCACCGATAATGCATGTTGATTATTTGCATTCCTGAAATGTGCCAATGCATCCATGAACGTATTCGCTGCATTATAATTCGATTGCCCTGCAGAGCCAACAATACCTGCTGCCGATGAATACAACACAAAGAAATCCAATTCCATATTCTGTGTAAGCTGATGCATATTCCACGCACCGATTGCTTTTGTATGGATCACATTTTCAAATTGTGTTTTTGTCAGATTTTCAAACGCACCATCATCTAAAATTCCGGCTGCATAAAAAACTCCGGCAATATTCTGAACTGAAGAAAGCGCAATCTTTAATGATTCAACATTTGTCACATCTGCTTTTATATCCTGTATAGAAACGCCATCCGCATTATATTTTTCAAATAACATTTGTGTATCATCTTTCGCGCCGCTTCTGCTTATTACAACAATCTTTTTCGCATTATTTTCTACCAGCCAGTTGACAGTTGACAATCCCAATCCATTTGTACCGCCAACAACAACATACGTTTTATCCGCATAAATTTGTTTTGATTTTTTTATCGCTGAATCTAGCTTTTGAATACCTGATGCGTAAACAATATCTCCTCTGACAGAAAGCTCTTTGTATTTATTATCTGCAAATGCTAAAGCAGCAATCCGGTTAATTTCTTCCGGCTTAATTTCATTAGAAATATCAATCTGCAGAAAATTTATTTCTTCATGTTCATTTTCTAAAGTACGCAAAACACCTGTCAGCATAGATGCATTTAGGTTTGCATTTTTATCTTTCTGCAATATAAAGCTACCGTTCGTTACAACACAAATTTTCGGGTGTTGGCTTGTTGTATTAAAATGATTGATTAATTTTTGCAATGACAATATTCCGCATTCTAAGTAAAAGCTAAATGCAGACTCGCTATAAAAGCTTCGCATATGAATAACCATGTCTGCTTTTATACCATCCAGACTATCATTCAAATCTATACTCGCAACAGTACAGCCTTTTTCTTTTAATTGATTTTCCACTTCTACATAGTGTCCGTAAGTATCTTTAATGATTAAAATGTTTTTAGGAGAAATTACTGAGTCAATTTTTATTTCTTCCCAGTTAATTGCATATAAATTTTCAATGCTGATATTCTTTGAAACTGAAGTCTGTGTAGTTGTTATATTTACTTCCGGTTTTTCATCAAACCAATAACGCTCTTTTTGCCATGCATAATTCGGAAGCATAACAAACTCACCGGTATTTGGATAAACAGATTTCCAATCTATTTTATAACCACTTGCATCCAATTCAGCAAAATTATTATAAAACTCAACCAGTTCATTTTTATCACGCATAAAAGAAGATACAACTACTGCATTATTTGCAGTATTCTCATTCATCGCATGTACCAATACCGGGTGCGGACTCATTTCAATAAATGCTGCCTGATTTTCTTTTACTATTGATTGAATAGTATTACCAAACTGCACAGGATTTCTTAAATTCTTTACCCAATAATCTGCATTCAGATTTTCACCATTTACGATTTCATTTAACGCTGTGGAATAAAATTGTATCGTTGAATTTTGTGGTTGTACGTTTTCTATCGTTTGATGTAATGCAGATTTAATTTCATCCATTTGCGGTGAATGCGATGCAACATCTACTTTTACTTTTCTGTTGAAACGACCTTGTGATTCAAGTTTTGCAAATACTTCATTTAATGCTGCGGGTTCTCCGGAAATGACTGTAGAATTTTTACTGTTCATTACCGCTACCGATAATTTATCTTCATACCCTTTCAGCATTTCATTCGCTTCCTCTACAGTTAAATCTGTGGCACCCATTTCACCTTTGCCGCTCAGCTGTTTCATCAGTTTACTTCGTGAAATAATAATTCTTGCAGCATCGTCTAGTGAAATATTTCCTGCAACATATGCTGCTGCTATTTCACCCATACTATGACCAACAACGATATCAGGAAAAATACCTTTACTCATCCACAGTCCGGCCAGTGCAATTTCTACGGCTACTAAAACAGGTTGGATAATATCGATTTCATGCAGTCTGCTTTCACTTTCCGGTTTCGCAATTTCTTCCATCAAATCCCAGTCAACATATTTTTTAAAAACTGCTGCACATTCTTCGAGTTCACTTTTGTAAACAGGCTCACTCTTCAACAATTCTTTACCCATTCCAATCCATTGCGAACCTTGTCCGGGAAAAACAAATACTGTTTTTACACTTTCTTTACTATCTATTTTCTTTTTGCTTTCGTAATTATTATTCTCCGCAAAATCATTTAGTTTTTCTAAAAGTTCTACTTTTGAACTTGCAACAAAAGTTTCTCTTAAATCAAAATGCGCACGACGCAACGCAGCCATCGCGCAAATATCTTCTAAAGCATGTTCGCTGTGCTGAATAAAATCTGCATATATTTTTGCTAAACCTATCAATGCCTGCTCACTTTTCGCAGACAAGGACAACACAAAAATATCTTTACGTAATTTTTCTTTTTCTATCTTGAAAGGATTCTCCGGTACATCACCAATAATCACATGTGCATTGGAACCTGTTGCACCAAAGCCACTCACGCCGGCATAACGAATTTTATCCGCTTCTCTTTTCCATGGTATATTATCTTTCGCAACTACAACCGGAATATTATTCCAATCTATCAATGTGTTTGGGGTATGAAAATGAATGGACTTTGGAATGGTATTATTCTGCAGTGCTAATATTACTTTAAACATACTTGCCATTCCTGCATTGCATTCCATGTGACCGATGTTGGATTTAATTGCACCAATCAATAATGGTTTTTCTTTTGTTCTGTATTTTCCATACGCCAGCATAACACCACGCACTTCCACAGGATCGCCCACTTTTGTGCCGGTACCATGCGCTTCTATATAATCAATATCTGTTGGTTGAAGTTGTGCATTCTTTAATGCCGCAGTATGCATCAATCCTTGTGCAGCTGTACTTGGCGCAGTGAGTCGTTTACTTTTACCATCCTGATTAACGGCAGAGCCTTTGATGATTGCTAAAATATTATCGCCGTCTTTTTGTGCATCACTCAATCTTTTTATAATCATAGCGCACACACCTTCTGAACGGATATATCCGTTTGCTTCATCATCAAATGATTTGCAACGAGCTTCCGGCGACAAGGCACCTAATCTGCAAAAATTTAAAGACTGGTCTGGTTCTGTAATAATACTTGCTCCACCTATAACTGCAATTTTGCAATCTTTATTTCGCAATGCCTGCATGGCAACGTGTGTGCAGGTAAGTGCAGATGAACAAGCTGTATCAATTGTCATGCATGGGCCGCGCAAGCCCATTGTGTAAGAGATTCTACCTGATGCACCGGTTGGGCCGGTGCCTGTATAGCAATAGCCAGAAATTAATTTATAATCTTTTGAGCGGATTTGTTTGGCTTCATAGTCAACATTATCAATACCAATAAATACGCCGGTATCGGAGCCGATTAAACTATTTACGTCAATGCCTGCATTTTCAAAAGCCTCGTGTGTCACTTCCAGTAAAATGCGCTGCTGCGGATCAGTGCTTTCTAATTCAACTGGTGAGATATTAAAAAATGGTCCGTCCAGATATTCAATGTCTTCAATAAAACCACCTTCTTTGATATATAATTTTCCGGGAGCATTTGGATCGGAGTCGAACATAGCATCTTTATCCCAGCGATTTGCAGGAATTTCTTCTATGCAATCCACACCATTTATTAAAACATTCCAAAGATCATCCGCATTTTTTATTTTACCAGGCAAACGCATAGCCATACCAACAATTGCTATTGATTCTGTCTTATCAAATTTCTCTTTTTCTAATTCGTGCTTAGTTTCGGCTAATTGATGTTGTAATTCTTGTAATTGATTTTTATAAGCTTCAATATCTTCCATTTCACAGATATTAATAAGGATGATTGGCGTAACCTAATTTACGTATTCTTAAGATAAACAACAATAACTATTCGTTAGTTGCAACAGCTAATTGTGCAGCTCTTCTTTTGTCTTCTTCACGCCCGTCATTAATAGCTTTCTGAATTAATAATGGTATTATGATAAATACTAATGCAATTGCAAATCCAATAGCTCCAAATAATAATTTACTCTTATGCTTAGGTGATGTAGAATACATTGGATCGTCTATAACCCGAACAATATTGTTCTGTGGAGCCATCCCTGCTTTTGCATTTTCTTTTGATGTAGTCGCATCACTAAACATAATTCCTAATGTTCCTAATTCCTGCATTATTTTTTGCTGGTCAACTACTTCTTCCCTTTTTCGGTTAAATATATTCTGATCCTGTGATCGGGCAATCATCTTTTGTCTTGATGCAATTTCACCTGAAATAGAATCCAATCTTCTTGTCACGCTTGACAATGAATTTTTTGCATTTTCTACCTGCTTGTTTTGATAAAATTTAACGGTATTGCTTAGCATTACAGAACCTAAGTTTCTTGATACTTCATAATCCGGTGTTTCAATTTCAGCTTTTATCATCCCGGTTGGCAAATCGTATTCTGCAGTCATTAAACCGCCATTAAAATCTTCATACATCATTCCAAAAAAGTCCATTTCCTGTTTGCTTATTTCTTCAATGGAATTTGCCCTGAATTTAAAATTTTTCAAGACCGGATCTTTTTCAAAACCATCATCATATTTACATGCATGGAAATAGAAATTTGCCATCTTATCTTTTTTCCCGTTTATTTCTATCTCTGTAAGCATGGAATTCAGGAAAATATTTCTTGAAGTAAAGATACCTGTCAACACATCATTAGATGAACCGCCTGCAAAGGAGACACCCATCATAGACATGATACCGCCCATCGCACTTGTTCTGGAATCTAATGCATTGAAAGAAATATTAGCGATATAATTCGGCGGAGACATTTTTGCAAAATAATAACCCCCTAATGTCAGTGCAACAGTACCTACAATAGATAAATACCATTTTCTAAGCAAATAAATAAAATAGCTCCTGAAGGATTCAAGAACATCCACCAATCTGATATCTTCTTCTGAAAACTGTTGTTGCATGTAATTATTTTTTCAAAACAAAAATTAATGTTATTGTAGTGGCCACTGAAGTCACAGCAGCGATAATACTTGGCAATACAATATTCCAGTTTAATGCCGACTCCGGGCCTTTTGGTGGTTTCGGTGCTTTATGTTTCATGTCCACCGTAATCAAAGCTCCTTCAATATCCACTGTCGGATAATTTTTTATTCCGATAAAAGAATGTGTATAATCAACTTTTCTGTTTGGATAAATCACCAATGTAGATTTTTTTATCGCACCTTTCTTGAATCCGCCTGCATAGTGTTTGATATACCAACGGGCACTTTTACCGGGAATAAATTTACCATTAATTGTTTGTGTTGTATCCAGATTCGGATAACGGATAGCACCCTTTATACTTACCAGCTGGTTTACAGTTGGAATTTCAATAATATCTCCGTTTTTCAAAATCAGATTCGCTCTGGATGCCGTATCTGCAAAAGCATCATTTAATTGAAAAATAGTTTGTGTCAATGCATTGTCGGGTCTGGTTAATCTCGCATTTTTTATAAATGCATACGGTGTCAATCCGCCCGCTCTTTCTATTACATCTAATACTCTTTCGTTTTTATCTAATATCGGATACACCCCCGGATATTTTACTTCTCCTTTTAATGTAACGGTCATTTGTTCATCAAAGCCATATACTTTTCTTACATAAATCCTATCCATCGGAGCTAATAAAAATGCTTTAGAAACATCATCTATTTCAAGATTCGGACCGATAGTGATGGTCTGTACTACAACACGCTGAGGTGTATATTTCTGTTCAGCACTTGAATCAATATTCATCACACGTGAAATCTCAATTTTTGAATTTGCTGCTTCTTTTTTCAAACCACCCGCATAAAACAATAAATCATTTAATGTAATCCCATCTGTAAATTCCTGTATAGTAGGTCGCAATACCGAACCATCAATGGAGATAAAGAACTTTTCAATAAATTCGTCTTTTGAAAAAAGCTGAATATTATCGCCACGTTTTAATAATAAGTTGTCGGGAGAAGCTTCATCTATCAGAATATTTTTCAGAGAAAACTTTTGATTCACAAACGTATTATCGTCCAACTTTCTCTTTATATAGGCTCTGTCTAGATAGGTTTCCAGCCTGATTCCGCCTGAAACTTTTATAATGTCAGAAACCCTGAAACCATCTTTCAGTTCATACCTTCCTGGATATCTTACTGGTCCGTTTATGTTTACAGAGTTTTCAATTCCACCCGGAATAGATGCTATGTTTACAATATCCCCGTCCTTCAATTCGAAATTTGAATTTGAGTTCAGGATTTGTTCGTAGTCTACATCTATGATTTGTGACTTGTCATTATTTGTTCTTACCACCTGAATAGATTTGATATATGCATCCGGGGCAAAGCCGCCTGCAAATTTTAAAAGTTCATTTAAGTTTTCACTTTTAAATAATTCATATTTTGCAGGTCGTCTTACAGAACCTGTAACTTTTATCAATTTGCTTTGAGTGGAGACATAAATGAAATCGCCTTTTTGCAAAAAGAAATTTTCCTGTAACAAAGGATTGAATAAGAATTCATACACGTCAAAACGTTTGATGGTTTTTCCATCTCTTCGTACCTGTATATCACGCACACTACCTATATCTGTAATTCCATTAGCAGCGTTGATGGCGTTATACACTGAATTTATTGCAGGAATCTGATATGTACCCGGTGCATTTACCTCACCAACGATGTTTATATCAATAGTTCTGGAATAATTCAAGGTAATCTCATATTTCGTATTCGCAGGATTTATAAATGTTGCAAGGCGTTTTCCTATCTGGGCTTTTACGGCACCAAATGTTAAACCTTTTACATAAATACGGCCAAACTCCGGAATTTGGATAAAACCGTCATCATTTACTCTAAATTTGTTGTTATAATCTGCTGAACCCCATACCGCAATACTTATTTCGTCTCCAACATCCAGGATATAAGAATCCGGAGCCTTTGAATCTGATGATTTGGTGAATAAAGCCAATCGTCCGTTTCCAAAGAAATCATGTCCGAAAATTTCGTTTGGCTTGATATCTTTATTCGGATTGTTAAGCTTGTCCATTCTATCCATCATGATTTGCATAGAATCCTGTCTTACTCTCATTTCCAGAACAGTCTGCAAAACATCCTGTAACGGACTTCCATCATTATTGGTGCTGGCTGCATCGCCCTTAGCTTTTATATATTTCTGAACCGCCGTCGGATCTAAACCTAATAATTGCAACTGAGATAAATTGGCAACTGAAGAAGGATTGCCTGAGTTCATTGTTTGTAATTGCTTTGCAGCATTAGCAGCCGCAGTGGTAATAGAGGTTCCGGTCATAGAACCGGAAAAATTCCCGAAATTCTGAGGATAAACTACAAGTACAGAGCATATTAGAAAACACAGCGTAACTAATTTTTTCATTATAGTGGGTTGTTGAACTGACAAAGGTAATAAACTAAGCGTTAATTATATAGTGAAATGTTTATTAAGCATTTACATCCATCTTAAATAATGTTATTGATATTATTCCCTTATATAATATGTTCCATCGTTTTATTACAAAATAAAAAATCATCGATTTTCTGTTAGTTTTGCAGAAGAAATTCTGGTTATAATAGTTATATTTTATGCTGAAAAATGACTTTTCTGATACCATTGTAGCACTCTCTACTGCACCCGGCATCGGGGCTATCGGAGTTATCCGGTTATCGGGTTCAAAAGCAGTGGAAATTACAAATGCTGTTTTTAGAGGAAAAAATCTGGTAAATCAATCGACACACACCCTTCATTTTGGTAAGATTGAATCTCAAAATCAAATTATTGACGAGGTAGTTGTGAGTTTATTTTTAGCACCAACTTCTTATACCAAGGAAAACGTAGTGGAAATTTCCTGCCACGGCTCGCCTTACATCCAGCAAAAAATTATTGAAGCATTGATAAATAATGGTGCGCGTTCTGCGAAACCCGGTGAATTCACCATGCGTGCCTTTTTGAACGGTCGTTTCGATTTATCGCAGGCGGAAGCCGTGGCTGATATAATTGCTTCTGATTCGAAGGCATCACACAAGATTGCGATACAGCAAATGCGTGGCGGCATTTCTTCCAAATTAAAAGAATTAAGAACCTCGTTGATAGATTTTACAGCATTGATTGAACTTGAATTAGATTTTGGTGAAGAGGATGTGGAATTTGCAGACAGAACAAAATTGAACGAATTACTGCATCAGATTCAGCAGGAAATTGCAACTTTATTAAATTCATTTCAATATGGAAATGCCATTAAAAATGGAATTCCTGTAGCCATTGTCGGCAACCCAAATGCTGGAAAATCTACCTTATTAAATGCGTTGTTGGAAGAAGAACGTGCTATTGTAAGCTCTATTGCTGGCACAACACGCGATACTATTGAGGAAACATTGACAATTGATGGTTTTTTATTCCGATTTATTGATACAGCCGGGCTGCGTGAATCGAAAGATGAAATTGAAAAGATTGGAATAGAGCGAAGTAAGGAAGCGATTGCAAAGGCTGAAATTACTTTGTACGTGGCTGATTATATGGAAATGAGTGCTGAAGAAGTTTTTGCTGAAGCCACAAAACTTCGTCTTAATCCGGAAAAAACAATTGTGGTTATTAATAAAACAGAAGTTTTATCAGAAAAGGAAGGCAGTGATCCGCGTTTTTTGAACTACAATATGGTACTTGAAAATTTTGGTTTTAAAAACAGCGTGGCCATTGTTGCCAAACAGCGAACAGGAATTGATAAGTTGAAAAAGGAATTACTTGAATTGGTTGTGAAAGATAAAATTAATTCGCAGAATGCCGTAATTATTACCAACCAGCGCCATTACGATGCCTTACAAAAATCACAGCAGGCAATAAATGAAGTGCTGGAAAAATTACGTCAAAATATTTCGTCTGATTTTATTTCTCAGGATATAAAAACGGCATTGCGCCATCTTGGTGATATAACGGGTGAAATTGATGTGGACCAGGATATTTTAGCCACTATTTTTGGTAAGTTCTGTATCGGAAAGTAATTTTATAGATACAATATAGATATTTTATTATCTTTATAGGATTGTTTATAGATATAATACAGATACAAAATGGATATTTTTAATAAACTACAGACAGATTTTAAAACGCAGCAACAGATACTTAAGCTTATTAGTACCATTGATGAGTTTAAAGGAAAGTGGACTACTGTTGAATTACAAAGCAATAGATACTTAAAAGAGTTAAAGAAGATAGCTACTGTAGAAAGTATTGGGTCTTCAACACGTATCGAAGGTGTTTTAATGACCGATGAGGAAATTAAAGCCCTGTTAAAAAATATCAAGATATCTAAACTTAAGACCAGAGATGAACAAGAGGTGTTTGGATATTATGAAGTACTGGAAATCATCTTTGAAAACTATGTTGGTATAAATATTTCTGAAAGTACCATTAAGAACCTGCATAATATATTACTAAAACACAGTAGCAAGGACAAGCATCATAAAGGCAATTACAAAACCTTACCTAATAAAGTGATCGCTAATTATCCTGATGGCTCTCAACGTGTTATCTTTAATACTACCGAGCCACATCTTACAGAAACTGAAATGTACAACTTGGCAGACTGGACCAATGAACAATTGCAAAAGCGAGAGATCCATCCTCTATTAATTATCAGCACGTTTGTATACGAGTTTTTGTCAACACATCCATTTCAGGATGGAAACGGTAGATTATCAAGATTACTGACAACACTTTTGCTTTTAAAGTCCGGTTATCCGTTCATACAATATGTCTCTTTTGAGAGCATCATAGAAAAGCATAAGAAGGAATATTACGAAGCATTGATGAGTGGTCAAAAGAACAGAAATACGCCAAGTGAAAAAATAGAAGTCTGGACTGTTTTCTTTTTACAATGTTTAACAGAATTAATCCAGAAATTAGACGCAAAATATAAAACCTATCAATCGAAAGGTGGTTATTTGAATGAACGTCAGAAATCTGTATTGGATTTCATAACAAGCCATCAACCTGTGAAGCTAAATGATTTGGACACCCATTTTAAGGATATTTCACCAAATACCCTGAAAAAGGATTTGATATACTTAAAGCAAGAAAGTTTTATAGAAAGCATCGGCAAAAACAAAGGAACTGTTTATGTTACAAAGACAATTGAAAAAGAAGTCTAAGAATGTCTTTTTTGCGCTTGTTTTCAGTGCTTGTTTGTACCCGATGGTGTAACATTCTTTATCGGAAAGCAATAATATTGTTTCTGTTATTTAATTCAGGAGTAAAATATTTTTTTTTATTTTTACATAAATACTAAGATGAAATCTATATACAAAAAACCCAATCCTTTCTCTTCTTTTAATTTATTTTCTATATTACTCTTTAGCACCTTCAGTCTTTTTAATTTTAATGCGAATGCACAATCTGTTAAAAGAACAGTAAAAGAAACCCTGGTTTCTAAAATCGGTCTGCACGAATACTTAAACCAAACATATACTGTCAGCAGTAACCTGAAAAGAATTGCATTCAGGATTATAAAGAATGGAAAATTTATTGCTGTAATTGATACCTTGTCAGGACAGCCTTATGACGAAATAAGCGTACCGGTTTTCAGTTCAGACGCAGAACGATTTGCCTATTCAGCAAAAGAAAAACAAAAATGGCAGATAGTGGTAGACAACAAACAGCACATATTGCTTGATTCAGGAATTACTGTTACATATTTAAGTTTTGCACGAGACAACAAGAAATTAATTTACACGATTAATAACGGAAAAAAATCATATCTGGTTTATAATGGAATCAAGAGCAAGCCATACGATGGCATCAATGACAACAGCATTACTCACAATGATGCAAATGATATTATCGCGTATTCTGTTACCAGAAATTCAAAACAACACAATGTAATTGGTGGGGTAGAAGGTCCTCCTTTTGACAAAGTAGGATTTCCTGTCTTTAGTCCGAACGGAAAAAAATATGCCTACTGGGCCAATACCGGTAAAAATTATTTTATAATTAACAACGGAATAAAAAGCAAACCCTATGAAGCTGTCGGAACCTTATTTTACAGCTCAAACAGCGAACATCTTTTATTTGATGTAAAAGTAAAAGGGAAATACATTGTAGTAGTTGACTCAAAAAAAAGCAAACCTTACGAAAAGATAAATTCTTACGTACTTAGTCCGGATGGTTCAAGAATAGTATACGCTGTTACAAACCCGCCCGGCGACAAGCATGGTTTTATGGAATATGTCGTGGTAGACAACAAAACGGAAGGACCGTATGAGCAGGTTATGGTTGGAAGCATGCAATTCAGTCCCAATGGAAAAGATCTTGCATATAGTGCTCAACTGCCTTTAATAACTACTGTAAACGGAGTAGAAGCTGAAGTAGATTCATATGAATGGTTTATAGTGAGAAATGGAGTAATGCAGCCGCGTTATAACATGCTGCCAGGAAGTATGCAATTCAGTCCGGATGGCCAGAAATTTGCTTATGGTGCAGAAAAATACATTCAGCGATTGGTAAATATAAACGGGAAAGAAGGAGCACCCTATGATGATATATTTCATTTGTGCTATACCCTGGACAGCAAACATATTGTTTATACAGTAAAACTTAATAATAAAGAATTTGTAGTGGTTGACGATACAAATGGCAATAGTTATGATGAAATTCTGGGACAAAAATCATTCATCCTTGATAACAATAACTCATTTCATTATCTCGTTAGAAATGGAGATAATATTTTTCTGATAGAAGAAAGAATTGATTAGGAACAAATTTTTTACACAATAAAACTACACCGCCACTTTTCCCATTACATAGACAGCCCCTTTTGGCGAAGTGTTTCCTGCTTCCGATTCGAGAGAAACGGCAAATGCTTCGGCTTTATCAAATACCTTCATTTTTTGCAATGAATTATTGATAACACTGGCAGCAGCAATCATACCGGCATCCACTGGTTTACCGTCAACTATAGCCCAAAGCTGGTATTGTTTTCCCATTGGTGCTTCCGGTAAATCAGTTGGGTCTATATAAACCTGACCTGTATTTTTTACCCAGTAAACTTTTGCTGCAGCAGTTGGTGCAACGTCTAATCCATTAAGTGATAAAACTGCAGTAAATTTATTTTGTACGATTTGCAGATTTTCTTCTGCTGTTTTATTTCTTTCTTCCAATAATGCAAGACGTTCCTGCGCTTTTTTCACATTCTGGCTTGTATCCTTATTCTTATTATATAAGGATACATTCATTGCTAAACTTCCTGTCAATAAAATAACAGAAGCCGCTGCCATCCATCTCCATGTAGAATTTATTGAAACTACTTTTGCGTCCGGTCCATCTTTTTGTAAAGAGATTGTTTTCGTGCCGGCTGTTGTCTCTGCGTTGATACGTGCAAATAATTTTTCTTTAACAGAAGCATCAGGTGTAACAGCATAAGATTGCGCATAAGCCTGCATACTATCTTCTATAGCTGCCAGTTCTGCTGCTACTTCGGGATATTGCGCTGCCCATGTTTGTACCTCTTGGCTTTCTTTTTTAGAAGCCAATCCGGTAGCGTAGAGCTCCAGCAAACCTGATGATATGATATCTTTTACGTCCACTTTATTTATCCTAACATTTTTCTTAAATCTATAATTGCGCTCCGCATTCTCGTTTTCACAGTTCCAAGCGGAATATCCATTTCTTTGGAAATCTCATCCTGTGTATACCCGTTAAAATATGCCATATCAATAATGATGCGTTGTTCCGGTTTTAATTGTTCCAATTGCTTGCTCACCCCTATTGCATCAAAACTGTGGGCACCATAACTGGTATCTTCTAAATTACTTACGGTATTTTCGTCACCTGAGATTTTTTGTTGCTTCTTATATCCCTTGCTTTGAATCGTATCAATTGTTAAATTTCTCGTCACATTAATCATCCAGGTAAATAATCTACCCTTAGTTTTATCATATTTTGAAAAATTATTCCAGATTTTTAAAAAAACTTCCTGTAATATATCTTCTGCTAATTCTCGGTCTTGTACTATTCGGAAAATAACGCCATTCAGGGCTGCAGAATAATTATTATACAAATAGGAAAATGCCTGCTGATCTTCCTTTTGCAAGGACAAAATCAATTCTTCTTCACTATATTTTTGTAAGGCCTGCAATTATTTATTTGTGTTTCGCTTTCCAAAATAATAATTTTTATATAATAAAGTGAAAAAAGGTATAATATTTAAATTATTTAAAGCATTAATGTAAATCCTCCATCTACATAATATTTTAAAAATCTCAATCTTCGTAAATAATAAAGACGGTGAAATATAAACATCTGCCTTTATCTAAAATTGGTTTTGTCTGTTTCTACGTTTAAAATATTCAGTTGTCTTTGACAAAAATACTATTGCGAAGAAACTATCTTGGATTTCGTAAGGCAAAATTTTTTCTACTATTGAATATTTATATTTTGTAGTAAGACAAAAAATTAGAAATCGCCAAATGCAATCAAGTTGCAATAAATTTTGCATTTTTACGTTAAAACATTGGAGTATTAAATAAAAAAAAACTATTTTTACCACTTATCTTAAATATTAAATCTATATCATTTTAAACTAAAATCGACAAATCATGGCTCAAGGACAAACAGCAAACATCGCTAAAAAGGGATTTAAACTACCTCCAATTGTAGTAATCATTATAGCATTAATAGTTGCAGAAGTGATTTTCCACTTCGTATTTGGTGCAGCTTCTAATTTTAAAGATCCGGCTAAAAAAGAAGCAATTTCAGGTAACTATATGGGCCTGATTTACAAAGGTGGCTTCATCGTACCTTTCTTAATGACAATGTTTATGGTATTAATCACGTTTGTTATTGAAAGATCATTAACTATTAACAAAGCACAGGGAAGCGGTTCTATTGAAGCATTTTTACAAAATGTAAAAACAAAACTGGCAAGTCACGATATAAACGGTGCTTTAGCTGAATGCAACAAACAAAAAGGTTCTGTAGCTAATGTAGTTCAAGCCGGGTTATACAAATATGCTGAAATGGAGAAAGACACAGAATTATCCGGTGAGCAAAAAATATTAAATATCCAGAAAGAGGTAGAAGAATCAACTTCATTAGAATTACCTGCATTGGAATCTAACTTAAATATCATTGCAACAATCGCAACAGTGGGTACATTGGTTGCCTTGTTAGGTACTGTATTAGGTATGTTACGCTCCTTCTCGGCTTTAGGTCAGGCGGGTGCAACAGATACATCAGCGTTAGCACAAGGTATTTCTGAAGCTTTAGTAAATACTGCATTAGGTATTGCTACCTCTGCTTTAGCGATTATCTTCTATAACTATTTAACAAGCAAAATTGATAAATTAACGTATGCGATTGACGAAATCGGTTACAGCATTTCTCAATCTTTTGCATCATCTAAACACTAATTTTTTAGTATAAATTTTTGAATTATGCCAAAAATTAAAGTTCCCAGGAAAAGTACCCACATGGACATGACTGCCATGTGTGATGTTGCTTTCTTATTGTTGACCTTTTTCATCTTAACGGCAAAATTCCGTCCGAACGAATTAGTGGAAATCCTTACACCGTCATCAAGAGCTACTGAAACAGTTAAAGACGATTTGGTTTCTATCTCTGTAGATAAAGACGGAAACGTATTTTATGTAGCTTCTTCGCCTAGAAGAAAAGCAGATATTCTGGATAAAATGATAGAAAAATATGGAGCAAAATATCCATTATTAGCAGCCATGACGCCAAAACAAAAAGCTCAGTTTGCTCAGTTAGAACAAATTGCTACTCCAGCGCAGGCAATTCCGCAAATAGTAGGATATAAACAGGAAGATTTAAAAAAATTAAAAGAAAAAGGTCAGTTAACCGGCGTTCCTAAAGATTCTACTGACAATGAATTAGGTGATTGGATTATGGCTACTCGTTTTGCTTATGCTGATGACAAAATTACTTTTGCTATTAAAGGCGACAAAACAAGTAACATTAAGGCTATTAACCGGGTGATTGAAGTATTGCGGGATAAAGACATTAACAGTTTTAAGTTAGTAACAGCTATGGAAGGCAAAAAAGATTAATCCACATTAAATAAAAATAACATGTCACAAATAGATACATCAGGAGGTGGAAGCAAAGGCAAACATAAGAAGGTTCGCGGTAAAAAAATGTCTACATTAATTGATATGACGCCTATGGTTGATTTAGGTTTTTTATTGATTTCATTTTTCATGTTAACAACCTCTTTATCTAAACCTGTGGCAATGAATTTATCCATGCCCATTAAAGAAAAAGACGATAAGAAGAAAGCAGAGATTCCGGAATCTAAAGTATTAAATATCATTTGTGATAAGGATAATAAAATATGGTACTATCCGGGTTTTGTAGCTGCTGGTTTAAAAACTACAGATTATTCACCTGAAGGAATCCGTAAAATTATTTTAGATAAACAAAAAGAAGTAGATGCAAAGTGGGGTAAAGATAAACAAGGTAATACTCAAACTATTTGTTTAATAAAATTAAAAGAAGATGCCAACTATAATAATATGGTGGATGTCCTGGATGAAATGGATATTACTGGCACAAAAATTTACGCGATACAGGAAGTAAATAAACTGGAAGAGGAAGCAATTGACAATGGCGGAAATGCCAAAATCCAATAATGCTTCTGAAAAGACATTAATTAGTTAAACACTAAAAAAATAAAATGAGTCAAACAGATTATAGAAATTTATCCATGGATGAAATCGTTTTTGAAAAACGAAATAAATCCTATGGTGCTTTCGAACTCAGACAATTAATTGACAGACACAAAGCGACCGGCTTATTAATAGCTGTTGCCTTTTTTACTTTTGTGGTATTATCATCCCAATTCAATTTATTTTCATTCTTAAGTAAATTAACAGAAGAAAAATCTGTAGATATACAAATGACGGATGTGGATTTGCCTCCACCGCCTCCGCCGCCTGTGGATGCACCTCCACCGCCGCCACCACCGCCACCACCGGTTCGTCCTACCATTAAATTTGTAGAGATGATTGCGAAAAAGGATGAAGAGGTAGCGAAACAAGAGGAAATAGTTAAGCAGGAAGAAATAAAAGTCGATGTTTCCACCCAAACACAAAAAGGGGATGAAAACGCTAAAGCCATTATAGAAGAAAAACCGGGAACAGGACCGGTTGCTGCTCCGGAACCGGAAGCACCAAAAGAACCGGAAATCTTCGACAGAGCGGAAGTAATGCCGGGCTACCCCGGTGGTGTGCCTGAACTAATGAAATTTTTACAAAAAAATATCCGGTATCCGTCATTAGCCCGTGAAAACGGTCTGGAAGGAAAAGTAATTGTAAAATTTTACATCGATACGGATGGAACTGTGAGAGAACCTGCCGTTTTAAAAGACGGAGTTGGTGGAGGTTGCGGAGACGAGGCAATTCGTGTGGTAAAATCAATGCCGAAATGGACACCGGGTTCACAACGCGGAAAAACAGTTAAAGTATATTATACGCTTCCCGTTACATTTAAATTACAATAAGAATAATTCTTTTCACGATAAAAAATCCTCAACAATAGTTGAGGATTTTTTTTGTCCACCTAAATTAATGCAATAAGGTTGCAAGAATAGCGTTATACAATAAAACTAACAAATATGAATAATTACCAAAACTATTCAATGGATGAAATCATCTTTGAAAACAGAAACAAAACTTACGGTGCTTATCAGTTGCGCCAGTCAATGGACAGACATGCAAGCGTAGGTTTGCTTATTACTGTTACTGCATTTTCTGTATTGATGCTCATTTATAAATTGAGTGCATTCGATAATTATGACACTACTGTTTCCGGCCCTATAATTAATATAAAACCAATAGATTTCAAAAATCCTGTTGCGGAAATTCCAAAAACAAAACCCGTTTCAGTTCAATCTCCTCCTCCACGAGTAAATACAGATATGTTTAAAGACTTTCATGTCGTGCAAAACGTACAAGTACCGCAAACCGTACCTCAGCAAGCAGATTTAGGCAACAATCCTATTGGAGAAACTGATATAAAAGATGCAGCACCATCCACCAATAATGTTCCGTCTGAAGTGACATCAGCAAATGGCACGGGAAGTACTCCTGTTATAGAAACGCCGGCAATTACGACAACATCTATTCTGTCAACATCACAAGTGCTGCCGGATTTCCCTAATGGTAAAGAAGCATTGATGAAATATTTACAGAATAACATTCATCCGTATTCTTCAGATATTGATAAAGGTGGTTTCGGAAAAGTAATTATACGGTTTTATGTTGACACGGATGGTTCTGTTCGAAATCCGGAGGTTATACGAGATGGAATCGGCGGACGTTGCGCAGAAGCAGCAATTAATGTAATTAAAAAAATGCCAAAGTGGAAACCGGGAATGCAGAATGGTGTACCGGTAAA
This sequence comes from Sphingobacteriales bacterium, assembly GCA_043757615.1. Lineage (GTDB taxonomy): Bacteria > Bacteroidota > Bacteroidia > Chitinophagales > JADIYW01 > JADJSS01. The sequence goes on from JAYVPA010000052.1 coordinate 28,954, forward strand.
AGTTTATTTCACATTACCTGTTTCTTTTGATTTTACCCATAACTACTAAGTATTAAAAGGTTAATAGAAAGCCTTGATAAGTTATAAAACTTGTCAGGGCTTTTTCGTTCGATAAAAACAAAAAAAACTGATTGTAATTTTATATTTTTAGCGCATGGGAAATTTAAATAATCCTGGATTTATTTTGCGGATTGCAATAGCTATTGCTTATGTTTTAATTGGTACAAGTATGTTTTTTATTAAAAATCTTTCCATCTTTTCTTCCGATATACTAAAATATAGTTTCTCCGTTTTACTGATCGCTTACGGCATTTTCAGGATCTACAGGGCATTTCAATTTTACAAAGAAGATTAATTTACAATGCGAAACTTACAATCAAAAATCAAACAATATATATTTATAGCTAGTGCAACAATTCTATTTTCATCCTGCAATTCAAAAACCAAAAAAGAAACTATAAGTGAGTGGAATTCAGGAACGATTACGATTACAACTGATGAAAACCTGAAAAATATTGCAGGGCAATTATCACAAATCTACGAGCATGAAAATCCGGAAGCCCATATTATATTCAATTACCAGCCTCAGGATAAAATCATCAATGATTTTGTAAACGGCAGAATCACTTCCATGCTGATCAGCAGAAATCTGACAAAAAATGAAAAAGAAATCAGCAGTCAAAATCAAAAAACAGCAACGGTAGAAAATGTATTCGGATTTAATGCGATAGCCTTAATCGCAAATAATAGTTTTAAAGATTCTGTGCTTGATATCAAAAATCTGACTAATTATCTGCAACCAAATTCTGAGGTGAAATTAGTTTTTGACAGTAAGCAGTCAGCTGTTGTAAACTGTATCATGCAATCGGCAAGTATTGACCCTTCTTTATTCAAAAACGCATTAGTGGTAAACAATAAAAGTGATATGATTCACTCCAATGATGTGATAGAATACATAAAACGCAACCAGACTTCTATTGGTTTAATTCCATTTAACCTGATCAGCAATCGTGATGAACCTGAGACAAAAGAACTGCTGGCAAGCATAAAGGTTTTAGATGTAAAAAAGAATGATACTATCCATGAAGTTTCACAACAATCCATATACAATTTTACATATCCGTTACAACAATCCATAAATATTGTTCTCGGGAGAAACACAGAATTGGTCGGAACCGGTTTTACAAACTTTTTAACGAGGGAAAAATCTGCTAAAATCTTATTACGGGCCGGCTTGGTTCCTGCATTTATGCCAAACAGAAATATAGAAATAAGAAATGAGTTAGAGATGAAATGATTTTTTGTTTTATTCGATATTTGGTATAATATTATCTTAACTTTCAATCATTATTCTTTTTGTATTTTTATAGTCACATTTTTAAAGTATGTCAGAAGATAAAGTAACCATTACCCTTGGCGGAAAAACAACTGAATGTCCGGTTTTAGTTGGTACAGAAAACGAATATGCAATCAATATTGATAAATTAAGAGAAGATACAGGTTTTGTAACGCTTGATTTCGGATATAAAAATACAGGTGCAACGACTAGCAAAATCACTTTTCTGGATGGTGAATTAGGTATTCTTCGTTATCGTGGTTATGAAATTGCGGATTTAGCTGAGAAGTCAAATTTCATTGAAGTTGCCTATTTATTGTTGTATGGTGAATTGCCAACAGCAGCACAATCAGCAGACTTCAATCAGAAGCTGAAAGATAATTCTGACGTGCCTGCTGAAGTTGCCACCATTTTAAAAGCATTTCCAAAAGGAACACATCCGATGGCGCAATTAGCTGCTGTGACTGTTGTTCTATCCGGTGTGTATAAAGACGGCTCAAAATTAAGCGATGAAAATTACATCAATATTTTAGCAAAGTTCCCAGTGTTGGTTGCAATGATTATCCGCAATTCACAAGGGTTGGATTTTGTAGCGAATGATAAAAACTTGGATTATGTTGCTAATTTCTTGCAAATGACATTTGGCAATCCTGCATCGGATGTTTTAATTGATGCAATGGATAAATTATTAATCTTACATGCAGACCACGAGCAAAACTGCTCTACTTCAACAGTAAGAATGGTGGGTTCTTCGAATGCAAATATATATGCTTCTGTAAGTGCAGGAATCGGTGCACTCTGGGGACCGTTACACGGCGGTGCAAACCAGGCTGTATTGGAACAACTGGAAGCGATTGAAAAAGACGGCGGCGATACAGCAAAATTTGTTGCCATGGCGAAAGACAAAGCTTCGGGTTTCAGATTGATGGGCTTTGGTCACCGGGTTTACAAAAATTTTGACCCGCGTGCAAAAAT